>CAKUMG010000576.1 GCA_934667465.1 uncultured Actinoplanes sp.
GCCCAACCTGGTCAAGGACCAGCCGCTGACCGCCGAGGAGCTGGCCGCGGCCGGGCACCACACCACCCCGCCCTCGCGTTACACCGAGGCGTCGCTGGTCAAGGCGCTGGAGGAGCTCGGCATCGGCCGCCCCTCCACCTACGCCTCGATCATGCAGACGATCCAGGACCGCGGCTACGTCGAGAAGCGCGGTCAGGCGCTGATCCCGACGTTCATCGCGTTCGCGGTGGTCAACCTGATGGAGCAGCACTACCCGCGCCTGGTGGACTACAACTTCACCGCCGCGATGGAGAGTGACCTCGACGGCATCGCCGGCGGGGAGAACGGCTCCACAGACTTCCTCACCTCCTTCTACTTCGGCAGCCAGAAGCCCGACGAGGACGACGCGATCGCCAAGGCCGGCGGCCTGCGCAAGCTGGTCACCGAGAACCTCGGCTCGATCGACGCGCGCTCGATCAACTCGATCCCGCTCTTCGACGACGAGGACGGCAAGCACGTCGTCGTCCGGGTCGGCCGCTACGGCCCCTACCTGCAGAAGCAGCTCCCGGATGCGACCGAGGAGTCGAACGACCGGGTCTCGATCCCCGAGGGCGTCGCGCCCGACGAGCTGACCCCGGAGAAGGTCGCCGAGCTCTTCCTCGGCGGCGGCGGCGAGAAGACGCTCGGCAACCACCCGGCGACCGGCGAGCCCGTCGTGCTCAAGTCGGGCCGCTACGGACCGTACGTGTCCAGCGGCGAGCTGACCGGATCGCTGTTCCGCTCGCACTCCCCGGAGACCCTCACCCTCGACCAGGCGCTCCAGCTGCTGACGCTGCCGCGGGTCGTCGGCAAGGACCCCGAGGGCAACGAGATCGTCGCCAAGAACGGCCGGTACGGGCCGTACGTGCAGCGCGACAAGGACTCCCGCTCGCTCGCCTCCGAGGACCAGCTCTTCACGGTCACCCTCGACGAGGCGCTCGCCCTGCTCAGCGCGCCCAAGCAGCGCGGTCAGCGCGGCGCGGCGAAGCCACCGCTGCGCGAGATGGGCCCCGACCCGGCCACCGAGAAGCCCATGGTCATCAAGGAGGGCCGCTTCGGCCCGTACGTGACCGACGGCGAGTTCAACGCGTCCCTGCGCAGCGGTCAGACCCCCGAGGAACTGACCGTCGAGCAGGCGTCGGAGATGCTCGCCGCGAAGCGGGCCAAGGGACCGGCCCCGAAGAAGCGGGCCCCCGCGAAGAAGGCCGCGGCGAAGAAGGCCGCCGACGGCGCGGAGCCCGCGAAGAAGGCCGCGGCCAAGAAGACGGCGGCCAAGAAGACGCCCGCGAAGAAGGCGCCGGCCAAGAAGGCGGCACCTGCGAAGAAGGCAGCCCCGGCGAAGGCCACCGCCGCCGCCGAGTGATCCCGCTTGTCCACAGCCGCGCCCAGGCTGTGGACAAGCCTGTGGATAACTTGGGGACGGGCGGGGGATCAGGCGCCGAGGACCTGGTCGAGGTAGGCGTTGGCGAAGACCCGGCCCGGGTCGAGACGGTCGCGGACGGCGAGGAAGTCGTCGAACTTCGGATACGCCGTACGCAGCGATGCCGCATCCCGGTAGTGAAGCTTGCCCCAGTGCGGGCGGCCGCCGAGCGGCGCGCAGACGTCCTCGAAGGCCCGGAAGTACGGCTCGTACGGGCTGCCGGAGAACTGGTGGATCGCGATGTACGCGGAGTCGCGGCCGTAGCCGTGCGAGAGCCACACGTCGTCCGGGCCGGTGAAGCGCACCTCGACCGGGAACTGCACCTTGAACGGCAGGCCCGCGATGATCACCGGCAGGGCGGCGAGCGCCTCCCCGAGGTGCTCGCGCGGGATCTCGTATTCCATCTCCACGAAGCGCACCCGGCGGGACGTGCAGAAGACCCGGTCCGAGCGCTCGGTGTAGGTCCGGGCCGTCAGCGCCCGGGCGGCGACGGCGCTGATCGCCGGGACGACGGCGGGCAGCCGCTGACCGAGCCGGCACGCGCCCTGCCAGACCGTGTTGGAGAGGAACTCCTCGTCGAGCCAGCGGCGCGAGGCGGCCAGCGGCCGGTCGGACACCGCCACCTTGTTGTTGCGCTTGAGCTGCGCCCGATCCGTGTACGGGTACCAGTAGAACTCGAGGTGCTCGTTCGCCGGAATCTGCTCGTCGAGGCTCGCCAGCACCTCCGCCAGCGGCATCGGGCGCTCGTCGGCCAGCAGGAAGAACGCCGGGACGCAGCGCAGGGTCACCTCGACCAGGATGCCGAGCGCGCCCAGCCCGAGGCGCGCGGCGGGGAAGAACTCCGAGGACGCGTCGATCCGCAGCACCTCGCCCGCGCCGGTCACCAGGGTCACCGCCTCGACGCAGGACGCCAGGGTCGAGTGCCCGGCGCCGCACCCGTGGGTGCCGGTGGAGATCGCGCCGGCCACGGTCTGCTGATCGATGTCACCCAGATTGGGCATCGCGAGGCCATGTTCGGCGAGCAGCGCGTTCAACCGGTGCAGCGGCATGCCCGCCTGAACCGTCACGAGGTCGCCCTCGATCGCGACGAGACCGTTCAGCCGGTGCAGGACCATGCGCTGATCGTCGGCCAGGGCGATCCCGGTGAACGAATGGCCGCTGCCGACCGCCTTCACCCGGCGTCCGGCCTGCGCAGCGGCCCTGACCAGGTCGGTGACCTCGGTCACCGTGCCCGGGGTGAGAACGTCGACGGCGAGGCTCTCCTGGTTGCGGCCCCAGTTCCGCCAGCGGTGCGCGGTGAGGGGCGGTGCCATGTCCGCGGTCATCGGGGCTTTGTCCTCCCGTCGAGCGCACAGTCGCACAAATCCGGGAATGCCCGGTGTCCCCGGCGTCCCGTCGATGCTTCTCGCTCGTTGATCCGAGTAACGTTCCGATTATCACTGCTGAGAGGGAGTGGCGACGCGTGTCGACACCAACCGTCACCACCGGTCCGCTGCGGCGGGTCCCGGTGCAGGGCAGAAGCGTTGCCCGGGTCCAGCGCATGCTCGACGCCTGTGCCGAGCTGGTGGACGAGGTCGGGTACGAGGGCCTGACCACCACCCTGCTGGCCGAGCGGGCCGAGGTAGCCATCGGCTCCGTGTACCAGTTCTTCCCGGACAAGCGGGCCATCGTGCAGGCCCTGGCCATGCGCAACATGGACGCCTACCTGCAGAGCCTGTCCGCCCGGTTCGCCAACGAGACGTTCGCCCACTGGTGGGACGGTGTCGACGCGGCGATAGACGCCTACATCCACATGCACCGCAGCGTGCCGGGCTTCCGGACCCTGCACTTCGGTGACGTGGTGGACCTGCACCTGCTCGATGCCGAGCGCGACAACAACGCGGTCATCGGTGATCGGCTGGCCGAGCTGCTGGTGGAGCAGTTCCAGCTGATCGACCAGGGGCAGCTGCGGTTCGCGCTGCTGATCGCGGTCGAGGCGTCCGACGCGCTGATCAAGCTCGCCTTCCGCCGCGACGCGACCGGCGACGAGGCCGTGCTGACCGAGGCCAAGGCGCTGATCCGCGAATACCTGCACCGGCACGTCCCGGCGTGACCCGGGGCTAACCGAGGAACGCATACCCCTCTCCCCGGTACGTCGGGGCCGGCGCCGCCGTGTCGCCGTCGACCAGGTGCACCTGGTTGACGTGCTCGCACAGCTCGCCGGCCTTGGCGTGACGGAACCACACCCGGTCGCCCGGGCGCAGCTGATCGGCGGCGGGGCCCAGCAGCGGGGTCTGCACCTCGCCGGCCCCCTCGTCGTCCTTGAAGCGCAGCCCGGCGGGGAGCCACGGGGTCGGCAGCCGCGACGGTCCGTGCGCCCCGGAGGCGATCCACCCGCCGCCCAGCACGGTGGCGACGCCGGGAGCCGGGCGGCGCACCACGGAAAGCCCGTAGAACGCCGAGGGCGTCGGCCGCCAGGCGCGGTACTGGTCGAACAGGGTCGGCCCGAACAGCCCCGATCCCGCCGTGACCTCCGTCACCGAGCGGTCGCTCGCCGTGGCCGCCAGGCTGCCCGTACCGCCGCCGTTGACGAACTCCAGCTCGGCGTGCTCGCGCACCGCCCGGACCGCGGCGCCCCGCCGCCGGAGCAGCTCCGGCCAGGCGCGGCGCTGCATGAGCTGGATCGCCCGGGCACGCATGGCCTGACCCGTCGGCTGGTCGCCGACACCGGCGATGTGCGCCTCATACGCCATCAGACCGACCAGCGTGAAGCCGGCGCGCGCGGCCACGTCGCGCGCCAGCGCGCCGGCCTGCTGCGGCGAGTGGACCGGCGAGCGGCGCACCCCGACGTGCACCCGGCGGGCCGGCCGCCACGACGTGTCCAGTTCCAGGCAGATCCGGACGTCGGGGCGGCGGCCCGCGGCCGTGACGGCGTCCACGACGTCGAGGTGATCGGTGCTGTCCGCCATGATCGTGATGGCCGCGGCGAGCCGCTCGTCGGCGGTCAGCTCGGCGATCGCGGCCCGGTCCACGGTCGGATAGGCGACGAGCACGTCGTCGCTGACCCCCTCGCGGACCAGCCAGATCGCCTCGGGCAGCGTGTACGCCATGACGCCCGCCCAGCCGGGGCGGCGCAGCACCCGTTCGAGCAGGGCACGGACGCGTACGGACTTGCTCGCGACCCGGATCGGCTTGCCGGCCGCGCGCTCGGTCAGCGCGGCGGCGTTGGCGTCGAAGGCGGCCAGGTCGACTACCGCCACCGGCGAGTCGAGCTTCTCGGTGGCCAGGTCGAGGCGCTGGTCTACAACGAGCAGACGACGGGCGCGGAGACCGAGCAGGTCCTCGCCGCTGCCGAGGAGGTCGAGGGGCCGGCCGTCGAGGGCATCATCAAGCGCATGACGGTAGGCGTTCGTGACCGCGCCGAC
>CAKUMG010000577.1 GCA_934667465.1 uncultured Actinoplanes sp.
CGCCTCGACGGAGCCCGCGTACCCGAGATGTGCCAGATGCGCAGGCACGTTGTCGAAGGAGAGCTCGAGGTGGCGCACGTTGTTGGCGTGCGCGTCCTCGAACGCCTCGTAGACGATCCGGGTCAGGTCGTCGGCGTCGCGCAGGGCGGCGATCACCCACGCGGACACCTGGAACAGCGAGTACGAGACGTCGGGCTCGCCGGGCGCGCGGCCGGCCGGCACCGGGATCCGGGTGTCCAGGTAGAGCTTCGGGTCCGGCGGCAGCGAGTTGATGTCCGCGTAGATCCGCTCGGGCTCGGCGGGCAGGTCGAGGCCGGCGCGCCGGGCCAGCTCGGCGAACGTGCCGGCCCGGACCGTCCCGATCAGGTGGCAGTGCAGATCCACCTTGGGCAGCGCGGCCACGAACGGCTGGGCGGCAACGAACGGCGAGGCGGCGACGAACGGCTGGGCGGCGGCGGGAGCAGACATGACCATCCAGGGAAAGTAGAAGCCGGCCGGGCTGGCGGTCCCGGCCGGCTGTGGGAGGAAAGTCTCAGGAGCCGGTGACTTCGCGGGCGAAGCGGTCGACCCACTCCTTGCGGGTGGGCACGAGCTTCTTCGGGTCCAGCGTCGCGTAGCCGGCGGCGGTCGGGTCCTTGGCGATGTCACCGACGACGGCGGTCAGCTTGGCCGGGACGGTGGCCTGCGGGTTGACCGGCAGGTCACCGACGAGGTCGGCGGACTTGCCCTGCGCCTGCGCGGAGAGCAGGTAGTCGATGAACTTGTGCGCGTTGTCGGCGTTCGCGGCGCTCGCCGGGATCATGGCGCGGTTGGTGGCCATGAACTTGCCTGTCGCGGGCGGGGTCCAGGCGATCTTCTCGCCGTCGGCCATGAGCTGGGTGGCGAAGCCGTTGAGCGAGTCCGCGGCGACGATCTCGCCCTGGGTCAGCAGGTTGGTGACCTCGGTCGAGGAGCTGTAGAACTGCAGCACGCCCGGCTTCCAGGCGGCCAGGGTCTTGAACGCGGCGTCGACGTCGTAGGGGCCGGAGCCGTAGGTGGCGGCCACGCCCGACACCATGAGCTGGCCGGCGGTCACCGAGATGTCGGGCAGCGCGACCTTCTTGCTGTTCGCACCCGCGTAGACGTCCCACTTCGACGCCTGCTCCGCGGTCATCGCGTCGGTCGAGAAGATCGTGCCGTTGAGCTGGTAGCTGTAGGCGGGCCCGGTGTAGGCCTCCTCCTTGGCGAACGGCGCGACGCCCGCGAGGTTGGGCACCTTGGCGGCGTCGACGGCCTGGAACAGGTTGTCCTGCTGGCCCAGCGCCGCGTAATAGTCCGAGATCAGCACGACGTCGGCGCCGGCCTTGTCGCCCGCCGCCTGCAGCTGCGAGAGCCGGTCGGCGTTGGAGCCGGTCTCGACCTCGACCTCGATGCCGGTGGCCTCGGTGAACGGGTCGATGACGGCCTCGGTGAACTCCTCCACGCCGAACGGGAAGGTGCTCAGCACGAGGGTGCCGGCACCGCTCGCGGAGTCGTCGGAGCCGCCGGAGCAGCCGGTCGCGGTCGCGAGGGCCGCCGCGGTGGCTGCGGCGAGCAGAATCTTGCTGAGGGTACGCATGAGGGGGCTATTCCTTTTCGGCACTGGCGAGCGGGATCAGGTGGTGCGCGGCGGCGCGGACCACTGTCCGCGTGCCGGGAGTGAGGGCGCCGGCCTCGCCGGCGCGGATGTCGGCGAGCAGCCGGACCGGGGCGCCGCTGCCGTCGACGGCGTCGAGCGTGACGAGCAGGTCCACGCCGCGGAACGCCACGCTGACCACGGTCGCGTCGAGGCGCAGGCCGGGGCCGGCGGCGTCCGAGTCCAGGGACAGGTGCTCCGGCCGTACGGTCAATGCCTGGCCGTCGGCGTCTGTCAGGAAGTTCTCGTAGCCGAGGAAGTCGGCGACGAAGTGGTTCGCGGGGTGGTTGAAGACGTCGCGGGGCGCGCCCTGCTGCATGATTCTGCCGCCGCGCATGAGGACCATCTCGTCGCTCATCTCGAGCGCCTCGTCCTGGTCGTGGGTGACCAGCACGACGGTCAGCCCGGTCTCGCCCTGGATCCGGCGCAGCTCGGTGCGCATCTGCACCCGCAGCCGCGCGTCGAGGTTGGACAGCGGCTCGTCGAGCAGCAGCAGCCGGGGCCGGATCGCGATGGCCCGGGCGAGCGCGACGCGCTGCTGCTGGCCGCCGGAGAGCTTCTTGGGCTTGCTGCCGGCCAGGTGCGCGAGGCCGACCAGCTCGAGGGTCTCCTCGATGCGGGCGGCGCGCTCGGCCTTGCCGACCTTGCGCAGCTTGAGGCCGTAGCCCACGTTGTCGGCGACGGTGAGGTGCGGGAAGAGGGCGTACGACTGGAAGACCATGCCGAGGCCGCGCTTCTCCGGCGGCAGCGTGGAGCTGTCGACCCCGTGGATCTTGATCGTGCCCGAGGTCGGGGTGCTGTAGCCGGCGAGCATGCGCAGCGACGTGGTCTTGCCGCAGCCGCTCGGGCCGAGGAGCGTGGTGAGCTTGCCCTCGGGGATGGCGAGGTCGATCGCGTCGACGGCGGTGAAGTCGCCGAAGCGCTGCGTCACGCCGACGAACTCGGCGGCAGCGGAATTCATCGGTTGATCCCTCCGAAGATCTTGGCGAAGCCGACGGTGCGTTCGGCGATGACGGCGATGACCACGGTGCCGGCCAGGATCAGCGTGGCCATGGCGGCGATGCGCGGGTTGTAGCTCTGCTGCACGTAGTCGAGCATCGTCACGGGCAGCGTCCGGAACTCGCGGTCCTGCAGCAGCAGCGACAGCGGCACGTTGTTGAACGAGGTCACGAAGCCGAGCAGGCCGGCGGAGAAGATGCCCGGGCGCAGCATCGGCAGCGTGACGGTGAAGAACGCCCGGACCGGGGACGCGCCGAGGCCGCGAGCGGCCTCCTCGAGCGCCGGATCGGCGAGCGCGAGAGAAGCGCCGGTGACGCGTACGGCGTACGGGAGCATCAGCGCGGTGTGACCGACCAGCAGGGTCGTCATGTTGTTCAAGCCCAGCCCGATCATCAGCTGCTGGTAGAGCGCGAGCCCGACGACCAGCTCCGGCACGATCAGCGGCGACAGGAACAGCCCCTCGACCAGGCCCTTGCCGGGCAGCTTGCCGCGGTGGATCGCCAGCGTCGCGGGGACGCCGATGAGCAGCGCGATCGCGGTGGCGGCGACCGCGAGGTCGAGGCTGGAGACCAGCGACTCCATGAACGGGTCGTACGTGACGGCGGCCTCGAACCACCGCAGCGAGAAGCCCTCCGGCGGGAAGCGCAGGGTGCGGCCGGAGCTGAACGCGGTGGCGACCACGAACAGGATCGGCACGATCATGATGACGTAGCCGAGGACGGCGAGGGTGGCGGCGACGGGCCGGCGCGTCTTCACTCCTTGCTGACTCACGAGGTGGCTCCCTTCCGGCCGGCGAGCGAGGAGATGCCGGAGACGAGGAAGACCAGGATCGTCATGATCAGGGCGGTTGCGGAGGCGGCTGCCCAGTCGACCGAGACACTGGCGTACGTGAACAGCTGCGTCGCGAGCATCCGCTGACCGGACCCGCCGAGCAGGTACGGCGTGGTGTACGCGGTGACGGAACCCGCGAAGACCAGCGTGGCGGCGACCACGATGCCGGGCAGTGCCAGGGGCACCACGACGGTCCAGAACGTCCGGGTGCGGCCGGCGCCGAGCCCGCGCGCCGCGTCGTCGAGGCCCGGGTCCACCTGGGCGACCGCCGAGTAGCACGAGATGATCGCGAGCGGCAGGAACAGCTGGGTCAGGCCGAGCACGATCGCCAGCGGCGTGTAGAGCAGCTGCGGCGCGTCGTCGGTCAGCCCGGTGCCCGTGAGCAGCCTCCCGATCGCGCCGTTGGCGCCGAGGACCACGAGCCACCCGAAGGTACGCACGACGTTGCTCAGCAGCAGCGGGAAGATCGCCAGCGCGAGCAGGATGCCGCCCCAGCGCGACTGCGAGCGCGCCAGCAGATACGCGATCGGGAAGCCCAGCACGACACAGATGGCCGTGACGATCAGACCGATGATCACCGTACGGGCGACGATGCGCAGCTCGTAGGGGTCGGTGAGCATCGAGCCGAAGCGGCTCAGGACGTCGCCGGCCCCCTCGCCGGGCGGCGCGAGCAGCATGGCCACGGCCGGCGCGAGGAACCCGGCGAGCAGGAACGCCAGGCCCGGCAGCACGAGCAAACTGGTCTTGCGCGACACGCTGTCACTGACCCTTCGGCAGGTTCTGCGTTAATAGTCGGATGCAACCGGTTGCACAACCGGTTGCACGCAGACTACGAGATCAAGGATCATGGTGTGACATCCGCATCGGTTAACACCGTGTTACGTACGCCGAATGTGTAACGGAGGACACCCGACGTGGCGACCCTGGCCGACGTAGCGGCCCTCGCGGGCTACTCCAAGTCGACCGTCTCGCGCGCCCTGGCCCGGCCCGAGATGGTCGCGCCGGAGACCGTCCGGCGCATCATGACCGCCGCCGGCGAGCTCGGCTTCGTGCTCAACCGGGCCGCCAGCCAGCTCGCCCGCGGGCGCACCGGGCTCGCGGCCTTCGTGGTGCCGACCCTGGAGAACGCGTTCTTCGCCCCGATCATCGGCGGCGCGCAGGCCCGGGCCGCCGAGTCCGACCTGCACCTCACGGTCGCCGTCCAGCCCCTGCAGACCCCGGCGCAGGTGGCGTCGCTGGCCACCCTCGCCGCCCAGGTCGACGGGATCGTGCTGGCCGCACCGCGCGGCGCCGACGAGCAGGTCACGGCGGTCGGCGCGCTCAAGCCCACGGTCCTGATCGACCGCGAGGTGCCCGGG
>CAKUMG010000578.1 GCA_934667465.1 uncultured Actinoplanes sp.
TCGCGAACCACCGGCTCGCGCTCGACCCGTCGGCAGCCGCCCCGCCCGCCCTGTTCGCCGAGGTCCGCCGCCTCACCCGTACCTGGACCCCGGACTTCCACACGCTCGTCGACGACACCGACCCCGCCACGGTCGCCGCATTCCCCTTCTTCTTGCCGGCCGCCCTGCAACCCTGGCCCACCGGCCCGGTCACCCTGCTCGGCGACGCGATCCACCCGATGCCCCCGACCGCGGGCGCCGGCGCGAGCACCGCGGTCCTGGACGCCGCCCACCTCGCCGCCGCGCTGGCCACCGAGCCATTGCCCCGGGCGCTCGCGGCCTACCAGCGGCACCTGCTCTCGTACGCCCCGGCGGCGGTGGCCGAGTCCCGCCCGCCGCTGCTGTGGCAGCGCCTCCTGTCCCACCCTTTCGCCCACGCCGCGGCGACCGGGCTCGCCCTGCCCCTCGCCGACGCCGCCCTCCGCCTCCACGGCCGGCTCAGCCGGTAACCCCGCCGGTGGCCGCCGCGACGCCCGGGGCGCTGTCCTGGAGTCGTGGTGGTTCCGGCCGCGTGACCTCGGCTTCGTGACAGCGAGCCTCGCAAGGCGCGGCATGCCTGCCACCGTGGGGCGGCACAGCAGGACGGTGTTGTCCAGGCTTGTGGGGCCGCCGTCCGTCCAGGCGGCGATGTGGTGGGCGTCCGTCCAGCGGGGCGGGCGGTCGCAGTCGGGGTGGGCGCAGCCGCGGTCGCGGATCTCGAGGGCGCGGCGCAGGGCCCCGGTGGCGAGCCGGCGGGAGCGGCCGACGTCGAGGACCTGGCTGCTGCCGCCCAGCACCACGGGGAGGATGCGGGCGTCGCAGGCCAGGCGGCGGGCGGTCTCGGGGGTGAGGCGCTGGCCGGTGTCCGTGGTGGCGCCGCCCAGGGTGCGGGTCAGCGGGTCGTAGGCGACCGTGATCGCCAGTTGCGGGGGCTCTCCGCCGTCGTGGGGCAGCCTGCCGGTGCGCAGCGCGACGCGGCACACCTCGACCAGGGCGTCGGCGCGGCGCTGGCCGGCGGTCCGGTCGTCGTGGCCGGTGGAGGCGGGGGCGCACAGGGGGTGCAGGGCCGCCTGGACGATGGCGGCGTCCTCGGCGCCGAGCGTGCCGGAGACCCGGACCACGCCGTCGACCGGCAGGGACAGGTGGAGCCGGCGGCCGGCGTGGGCGCGGGCCTCCTGCCGGGCCAGGGTCGCCGCGTCGGCCCGCTCGGCCGCCTCCGGGGCGACGTGCGACAGGATGCGCGGATCCGAGGCGATCCACATCCACCTTCTGAAACCCTCCAGGCGGATACGTTTCCCGGGTCCGGCCGGCGCCGCAGTCAGGGGACGAGGCGGATGACGCCTGCGGGACACAGCGCCACGGCCTGCTCCAGCGCCGGCATCTCCTGCTCCGGGGGCCGATCGTCGAGCAGGGTCACGACCGCGTCCGGGTCCTGGTCGAAGACGGCCGGGGCGGTGAGGACGCACATGCCGGCGCCGACGCACCGGTCGCGATCGACGGCGACCCTCACGGCCGGGTCACCCGCGGGCGGGCCCGGCTGCGGGACGGGAGCGGACCCGGCCGGTCCGGGGCGGGCGGGGGCATCCGGCATCTCCACGAAGCCGACTGTACGCCTCATCGAGGTACGTCGATAGGCAGCAAGGACGGCGGCGCCTGGCACAGGCCCACGGGCGTCCCGGGACCCCACCGGCTCGCAAGTTCTACGCTCGGGATCTGCAGCTTCACCAGGCGGGTCAGGCGGCCGGCGTGGTGCAGGGTGAAGAGATCGTGATGGTGGCCGGCCACCGAGCGCTGCCCGAACAGGGTGTCCGCGATGATCGGGAAGATCGCGATGAGGACGCACACGAGCACCCGGCGGTCACGACTCGTCACCGGCCTGGCGCAGGCGGGCGTGCACCTCGGCCGCGACACCGGCCGGCTCGGGCGCGCATCGCGCCCCGGGCGGGCGGAGGCCCGCCGGTACGGCGATGTCCGCCACGATCCGGCCGCCGCGGGCCGCCATCACCAGGAACCGGCCGGACAGGAACACCGCCTCGGCGACGTCGTGGGTGACGAACAGCGCGGCGAACCCGCGGTCGGCGAACAGCGCCCGCAGCTCGTCGCCGAGCCGCTCCCGGTTCATCGCGTCGAGCGCACCGAACGGCTCGTCGAAGAGGAACAGCGACGGGACCATCGTCAGCGCACGGCCAGGGACGCCCGCATCCGCATCCCGCCGGAGAGCGCCCGCGGGAGATGGCCGGCGAAGTCGCCGAGCCCGGCCAGGGCGATCGCCCGCCGGCGCCGCTCGGCCCGCGGCAGCCCGCGCAGCTCGGCCGGCAGCTCGACGTTGCGCCGCACGGTGCGCCAGGGCAGCAGCGCATCGTCCTGGAACACGTACCCGATGTCGTCGGTGTCGCGGTGCAGGCCGCCCCCGGTGGCGTTCGTCAGACCGGCGATGATCCGCAACATGGTCGTCTTGCCGCACCCGGACGGGCCGACCACGCCGACGAACTCTCCGCGATGCACGCTCAGCGACACGTCCCGCAGGGCGACCGTGCCGTCGCCGTACCGCTTGTGGACGTGGCTGAGCTGCAGCAGGGGTCTGGGCACGGCCAGGACCCCAGCCAAGCCCGACGGTGCCCACCACCGGCCCGCGCTCGCTGCGCCTCATCCGCAAAACCGGGACTCCGCTGTACGCCGCATTCAGCGGGCCCGCCGCCACGGGCGGGCGGGACCCCGTACGGAGGCCTGCTCAGGGGGTTGATCGGCGATCCCGGCGCCGGGGCGGCGGCTCGGAGAGGGGGCGGTGCGGGGCCGGTCCGGCGCTGTCGGGAAAATGGGTGCCGACGACGGGATGGAGTGGGAGATCGTGGCAGAAGTTGCAGGGGCCGTCGACTGGGTGAGCCGGTTCGCCGACGAGGTGATCGCCGAGGCGGAGCGCCGGGCGCCGGGCAAGCCGGTGGTGTGTGCGTCCGGGCTGAGCCCTTCCGGGCCGGTGCACCTCGGCAACCTGCGCGAGGTGATGACGCCGCATCTGGTGGCGGACGAGATCCGGCGGCGCGGGGTCGAGGTCGAGCACCTGATCTCGTGGGACGACTACGACCGGTTCCGCAAGGTGCCCGCGGGCATCGACCCGTCCTGGGCCGAGCACATCGGCAAGCCGCTGACCGCGGTGCCGGCGCCGCCGGGCAGCCGCTTCCCGAACTGGGCGGAGCACTTCAAGGCGGCGATGATCGACTCGCTGGCCGAGCTGGGCGTCGAGTACCGGGGCATCAGCCAGACGGAGATGTACACGTCCGGGGCGTACCGCGACCAGGTGCTGCTGGCGATGCGCGAGCGCAACAAGATCGACGAGATCCTGGACCGCTACCGCACCAAGGGCCGCCCCGCGGGCGCCCCGGCGAAGAACGGCAAGCAGGGCCCGAAGATGGACGAGGCGGACGCCGCCGCCGCGGCCGAGGCCGCCGAGGGGTCCGGTGCCGCCGACGAGGACGACGGCGGGGCGGGCGCGGGCTACTACCCGTACAAGCCCTACTGCGCTCAGTGCGGCAAGGACTTCACGACGGTCACCTCGTACGACGACGCGACCACCGCGATGACGTACGTGTGCCAGCAGGACGGCTTCACCGAGACGGTGACCCTGAGCGAGTTCCACCGCGGCAAGCTGGTCTGGAAGGTCGACTGGCCGATGCGCTGGGCCTACGAGTTCGGGGGCACCCAGCCGATCGGCCCGATGTACGCGTTCGTCGGCATCAGCGGCCAGGCCAAGATGTCCAGCTCCCGGGGCGGCGCACCGACCCCCGGCGACGCCCTGGAGATCATGGAGGCGCCGCTGCTGCGCTGGATGTACGCGCGCCGGCGACCCAACCAGTCGTTCAAGATCGCGTTCGACGCCGAGATCCAGCGCATGTACGACGAGTGGGACGCCCTGACGGCGAAGATCGCTGCCGGCACGGCCCCGCCCGCCGACGCCGCCGCCCACGACCGGGCCGTGCGCACGGCCGGCCGGGCGCTGCCGCAGACCCCGCTCCCGGTGGCGTACCGGACGCTCGCCTCGATCGCCGACATCACCACCGGCAACGACGAGCAGACCCTGCGCATCCTGGCCGACCTCGACCCGGAGCGCCCGGTCACCGACCTGGCGCAGGTCCGGCCACGGCTCGCCAAGGCGCAGACGTGGGTGCTCACCCAGCTCGCCCCGGAGGCGCGCACCCAGGTCCGCACCGAGCCCGACAAGGACCTGCTGGCCACGCTCGACGACACCCAGCGCGAGTCGCTGCGGCTGCTCGCCGCCGGCCTGGACGCGAACTGGTCCCTGGACGGCCTGAGCACGCTCGTCTACGGCGTCCCGAAGACGATGGCGGGCCTGCCGCCGGACACCAAGCCGACGCAGGAGCTCAAGGTCGCGCAGCGGGCGTTCTTCGTGCTGCTCTACCGCCTGCTGATCGGCAAGGAGACCGGGCCGCGGCTGCCGACGCTGCTGCTCGCGGTGGGCGCCGACCGGCTCCGCACGCTGATCGGCGCCTGACGGCTCCCCGCTGAGAACAGCACGGCCCCGGCACCGGTCCTCACGACCCGCGCCGGGGCCGTGTTGCGTCCGAGGCCGCCGCGGCGAAGAGGGCGGCCGCGGCGAAGGGGGCAGCCGCGGAGAAGAGGGCAGCCGCGGAGACGCGGGCTGCGGATAATGCCGGGATGACTTCCGTGCCGGACGCCGCCTACTTCGACCAGTGGTACGCGGACATGGCCGCCGAACCGGCCCGCGACGCCCTCGTCGCCCGCGTCATGAGGCTGCCGCCGGAGCTCGGGCCCGCCGGGACCCTGCCGTTGGAGGGCCTGGAGGAAC
>CAKUMG010000579.1 GCA_934667465.1 uncultured Actinoplanes sp.
GTACGTCACGGTCGAGACGGGCTACACGGGCAGCAACTACGCCATGCTCCGGTCCACCGCCACGTCGGTCGGCACCGCGCAGACCTTCCACTACTGCTGGCACACCGATGGGGACTCGAACCACTGGGCCCTGCGCTCCGCCGCCACCGGCCTGTACGTGTCGGCCGAGTTCGAGTACTCCGGCACGGACAAGGGCATGATGCGCGCCCGCGCCGGTGCGGTCGGCCCCTGGGAGCGCTTCTCGCGGATCTACAACTCCGGCTACAAGAACTGGCAGTTCACGTCGTCCGGCCAGTTCGCCGTGTCGGAGCTGGACTTCACCGGCAGCCGCCAGGCGATGCTGCGGGTGCGCTCGTGGACACCCGACATCTGGGAACGATTCTCGCCGGTCTGGCTCTGACGGACCGGGGGTAATCCGGCTGCGGTCCGGGGAGGGCGCGCCTACGCTGCGGGGCCATGACGTGCGAACTGTTCGCGGTCTGTTTCGCGGCGGCGCGGCCGCTGGAGACGGGCCGGTTCTGGGCCGGGTTGCTGGGCGGCGAGGCCACCGATGACGCGTACGGGGGCGTGTCGGTCCTGATCGCCGAGCAGCCCGGGTTCCGGATCCGGTTCCGGCCGGACGCCGCGCCCAAGAGCGGGCCCAACCCGGCGCACTTCAACCTGACCAGCAGCTCGCTCGAGGATCAAGAGCGGCGGGTGGCGCGGGCCCTGGAGCTCGGCGGGCGGCACATCGACGTCGGGCAGTTGCCGGAGGAGACGCACGTCGTGCTCGCCGACCCCGAGGGCAACGAGTTCTGCGTCGTCGGGCCCGGCAACAACTCCCTCGCCGGCCTGCGTCCGGTCGGCGATGTGGCCGGCGACGGCTCGCGGGAGGCCGGTCTGTTCTGGAGCCGCGCGCTGGAGTGGCCGCTCGTGTGGGACCAGGACGAGGAGACGGCGATCCAGGCCCCGTACGGCGGTCCGAAGCTGACCTGGGGCGGGCCGCCGCTCATGGACCGGACGGGCCCGGACCGGGTGCACTTCGACCTCACCGCCCCGGACGCCGCCGCGATCGACCGGCTGATCGCCCTGGGCGCCGCGAGGGCGGGCGGCGAGACGGGCGCCGCGAGGGCAGGCGGCGGCAAGACAAGCGGCGGCCAGGAGGGCGGCCGCGAGCCCGGGTTCGTCGCGATGACCGACCCGGACGGCGCCGATTTCTGCGTGCTGCTGCCCTAACCGTCACCCAGCGTGTCGCGCAGGGTGCGGGCATAACGCACCAGCAGACTCGACCCCTTACGCTCCGCCACCGCGGTCACCTCGGGGATCGCGCCGGTGGCGTGGGTGCGCACCGCGCATTCCGTGGCCAGGGCGAGCAGGTCGGCGGCGCCCCGGACCGGCTCCTCACCGAGCAGGCCGGGCAGCATGGACCGAAGGATCGAGAGCACGACGCCGTACGCTCCCCCGTCAGCCACGGCCCGGAGCGTGACCGCCGCGCGGGTCGCGAGGACCGCTTCCGCCGTGACCAGGACGGCGAGCTGCTCGCCGAGCAGCGTGGTGTCGAGGTGACCGCGGGCGGCGGTGATCAGGAGCGCGTCCACCGTCGCCACGTGGTCCCGGTGGCTGTCGGTGACGGAGATACCGATGCTCTCCGCGAGGACGAGGTGCACGGCGTACCCGGCCGGGCCGGCGGCCTCGGCCAGCAGCGGCAGCGTACGAGCGGCGCCTTTTCCGCGTTGCGGGCGGCCGCGGTAGGCCCGGGCGGCGAACTCGTCGCCGTGGTGCGGCAGCTGCGCGAGCCAGTACGGGTGCGCGGAGGTGGTCCTGGCGAAGGCACGGCGGTACGCGCCGAGCAGCGCAGCGGCGTGTTCCGGCAGCGGGCAGGGCGCCTCGATCGCGAATACCGCCGGGCTCCAGGGGCGCGCGTCGGCCCGGCCCCGCTCCCGCCAGTGCGCCAGGACGTCGCGCGGGGGCGGCCAGTCCGCCGGCGTCGAATCGGCATGCGGCAGGCCACCGGCGTGCAGCCAGGCGTGCAGCCGCCGCCCCGCCTCGGAGGTCTGCGGCACGTGCACGCCCGGGTCCGGGGTGACCCGCAGCAGCGCCTGGGTCAGGTCGTACGGGCCGGGTTGCACCCCGAGACCCTCGTAAGCCGCGACGCGTGCGGCGAGGACGGCCGCGTCCAGGGCACCGGTGGCCAGCGTCGGCGTGGCCAGCAGGAACGGGACCGCCCCCGACCGGACCGCACCGGCCGCCTCGTCGATCCGGGCGGCGAGCAGCTCGCCGGGGACGGAGAAGCCGCCGAACCTCCGGCGGGCCACCAGATTCCGCTCGGGTGGGGCGTCCCCGGTCACGGCGGCGGCGACCTCCTCGACGACTGCGGCCACGGTGGCGAGCGGGCCGGGCACCGGCTCGGGCGCGGCGACCTCGGGCAATGCGTCGGCCTCGGGTTCCGGGGCGTCTGCCTGCTCGCCGAGCAGTTCGGCGGCCCGGCCCGCCAGCGCCGGCGTGAGCCAGGCCGTGGCCGCCCGCAGCTCCGGGACAACGGACTCGCCTGCCGCGGCGAGGTGGCGGCCCGCGACGGTGAGCGCCTGCTCCTGCACGGCCGGGTCCGGGTGCTCGAACGCGATCGCGGCGGCGAGGACGACCTGCCCCGCGCGGGGCGGATCGCGGCGCGCCCGCTTGTCGAGGGCGGAGAGCTGCGCCCGTACGAGCTTCTTCTCCGGCCGGCGCAGCAGCCGCTCACTGGCCTCCGGCTCGCCCGCGTCCACGGCGTGGAGCGTCTTCTGGGCGAAGGCGGCCACGGCGGAGTCGCTGTCCAGCAGCGCCAGGTGATCGTTGACCCTCGCCCGGTGCTCGTCGGGGGTGAGGGCGAGCGCGGTCATGAAGTCGAGGGCGTAGCGGCGCTGGTCACGGTTGGCGCCGCCGAGGATCTGGGCGACGGCCCGGTCGAAGAGGTCGCCGCGCTGCCCCGCGGTGGCGCTGCGGGCCGCCGGGTCCGTCGTGACCTTGCGGACCACGTCGATCCAGATGCCCCACTGATAGACCGCGTCGCTCGCGTGCAGCTCCCCGAGGCAATGCACGGCCGCATCGACGGGCCCGATAAGCCCGAGTTCCAGCAGCGTGCCGACGTGGGTCGCGGGGAAGGCCGGCAGCGATGCAGAGAGAAGAGCGCTGATCTCCGTACGCCGCGCGGCGGGCCACTGGTCGGCCACGCCCGCCAGCCAGGGGCGGTGCCAGAACTCCTCCCGGGCGCGCCACTGGTTCTCCGGGCGGCTGAGCCACGCCACCACCGCCGCGGGGCTGTCCTGGCAGCCGAGCCCCGCGGCGAGCACGGCGACCCGCTCGTCGTGCCACCGGTCGTCGGGCCCCCAGCGCCACAGCTCGCGGTCCATCGCCGCGCGGTGCTCCGCCACGGCGGTGCGGGCACGGGCGCGGTCCTCGGGAGTCAGCGTGGTGAGCTCGTCCAGCACCCCGCGGACGTCCTCAGCCCGTACCAGATCCAGCAGTCTCACGCGGCCTCCGCTCTCCGGCGGTCGAACCTACACAGTGGACGCCATGGTCAGCGGCGGCACCCCGCGACGGGGACTGCTCGGCGGCACGCCGCGGTCGGCCGGGCGAGGACCCCACGCGGAACGGAGCCGCCGCCGGCACGATCCGCACGAGCGGGCCGGGCCGCCGTCCGTGAACACCGTGCCGTAGAAAGTGCACGTGGAGAACACGAGCTTCGACCTGCGCTGGGAACTCCGAGGCTCCGGATGGGCGACGCTGACTGTGCGTGCCGGCGCCGAGGAGCTGAGGGTGATCACCTCGTACGTCGGCCACGGTCTGCAGAGCTTCCTGCGCGCCGCGGCCGACCTGCGCATCGGATCCCACGGGTCGTGGGCGTGGCTGCCGGACGAGCCGCAGGCACACATCCTGCTGTTCGCCGTGGTCGGTGCGGACGTCGCCGTTCGTGTCCTCTGGGTTCCCGACGAGACAGCGGAGGATCCCTGGGCCGGCGCGCGGACAGAATGGTTCGGCCGTGTGCGGCTCGATGCGTTCCTCGATGCCGCCGGCCGCATGGGCCGGGCTGTCCTCGACGAGCACGGCGCGGACGGCTATCGGCGGCGCTGGCGGGACATGCCGTTCCCGCACGCCGAGCTGGACCTCCTTTGCGGCGAGCTGCCCGCCCGCTGACCAAAAGCCACGTGGCCGGCCCGCTGAGGACCGGCCACGCAGCGCCCGGGCGGCGCGGTGGGGGAGGGGTCAGCGGACCGGGGCGAGACCCGGCGGGACGAGGTGGACGATGTGGACCGGCTCGGTGTCGGGGCCGAGGCGGACGTAGTTGTGCTCGGTCCAGTTCCAGTGTTCGCCGGTGATCAGGTCGTGGGCGACGAACGGTTCGTGCGGGGGCAGGCCCAGCGCCGCCACGTCCAGGTGGATCCAGGAGTCGCGGGTGTGGTCGGGGGACAGGTTGGCGATGACCACGATGACGTCGTCGCGGTCGTAGACGCGGCGGGTCTTGGAGAAGACCAGGATGTGGTCGTTGTCGGCGTGGTGGAAGCGCAGGTTGCGGAGCCGGTGCAGGGCCGGGTGGGCGCGGCGGATCTCGTTGAGGCGGGTGAGGTACGGGGCCAGGGGCGCGCGGGACCAGTCGCGCGGGCGGTATTCGTACTTCTCGTTGTCGAGCTGTTCCTCGGCGCCGGGGCGGGCGACGTGTTCGTGCAGTTCGTAGCCGGAGTAGATGCCGTAGGTGGGCACCAGCGTCGCCGCGAGGGCCGCGCGCATCTTCCACGCCGCCGGGCCGCCGTGCTGCAGGAACGGGGTGAGGATGTCGTGGGTGGTGGGCCAGAAGCTGGGGCGCATGTAGGCGGCCGCGGGGCC
>CAKUMG010000580.1 GCA_934667465.1 uncultured Actinoplanes sp.
CCTGGATCTCGAACGGGTGGGTCATCGCGATCGTCGCGGTGCTGCTCGCCGTCGAGGTCGTCGCCGACAAGGTGCCCGTCGTCGACCACGTCAACGATCTCGTGCAGACCGTGGTGCGGCCCACCGCCGGCGGGCTCGTCTTCGGCGCGGGCTCGGCGTCGGAGACGGTCACAGTCACCGACCCGGGTTCGTTCTTCACCTCGAACCAGTGGGTGCCGGTCGCCGCGGGTGTGATCATCGCGCTCTGCGTGCACGGCGTGAAGAGCGCGTCCCGGCCGGTGGTGAACGCCACCACGGCCGGCGCGGGCGCCCCGGTTGCCAGCACCGCCGAGGACTTCGGCAGCGTCGTGCTCTCGCTGCTCGCGGTCCTGCTGCCGGTGCTCGTGCTGGTCGCGCTGGTGGTGCTCGTGCTCGCCGCGGTGTGGGTGTTCAGGCGGCGTTCGCGGCGCAAGCGGGAACGCCACGACGCCGCGGGTATCGGGACGTCGCATCGGTTTGGTTGACTCTGCCGGTGCCCGCCCTCACCGTGCCCGCGTTCGCCCTCACCTGGTGGCTGGGCGCCTACCTGATCGGGCGGGACCCGCTGCGGCCGGCGCTCTGGCGGGCGGCGGGGGCATTGACCGCGTACGGGATCGGCGTGGCCTCCTGGAGCCTCGCGCCCGACGCCGAGGCCACGGCGGTGCTGCTCTGCCTGCCCGCCCTGCTGTGGGCCGGCGTGGTGGCGGCGCTGCTGCCCCAGGAGGCGCCCGAGCGGCGGCCGGTGGCCCTGGGCTGGCTGGCCTCCGTGCCCGTCTTCCTGATCCTCACGGTCGCGCTGCCCGGCGCGGGCCGGCTGGTCGCGCTGGCGCCGCTGGTCGGCGGGCTCGTGCTGCTGATGAGACACCGCCATGGCGTACGGCCGGCGGCACTGCCCGCCGCGCTGACGGGCGCCACCGTCCTGCACGCGCTGACCCTGGCCGCGTTCCTCACCCCCGTCGACCTGGGCCCCGCGGGACTCGTGGTCGCCACGCTCGGGCTCGGTCACCTGCTGCTCGGCTTCCTCGTGGCGGTCGCGGACGCGGCGACCGCGAACGAGCGGCTGCTGCCCGACCTGCGGCGCGCGGCGGTGACCGCGGTCGCGGCGCTGCTGCTCTGCGCGGGCCCGGCGGCGCTGACCATGCTGGCCGCCCCGGGCCGCCCGATGGTCACGGTGCTGCAGTTCCTGCTGGTGGCCGTCGTGATGAGCGCGGTCGGCGCGACGGCACCCATCCGCGAGGCCCTGGACCGGCTCGCGTTCCTCTCCGCGGACTCGCTGCGCCGCGAACGGTCCGCGCTGCTGCTGGCCGCCGAGGCACTCCCCCGCCGCGGCGACCGGCGGCGCATGCTGGACCTCGACGAGCCCGAGCTGCGCCGGCTCACCCGCCGGGCGCTGCGCGACTACGGCGACCTGGGCCGGCTGCTGCGCAACCCGCTGGTGGACCTGCCCGTCGTGGACCGCCGTCTGCAGGTCCGCGGCTCGGGGCTGGCGGGGCAGCCGCTGCTGCGCGTCGCCGAGCTGCGGGCGGTGCTCAGCGAGGAGGTCGCGCGGCTGCGCCCGGAGGGGACCCCGGCCACGACCGGCGAGTGGCGCCACTACAACGCGCTGTACTACTGCGGGGTGCGGGGGCTGCGGCCGTACGACCGCTTCTTCGACGGCACCGACCTCGCCCGCGACGACCGGCGGGTGCTCGACTGGTTCCGGCGCTACGTCCCGCGGCCGGTGCTGCGGCGGTGGCAGGCGGAGGGGGCCACGCTGATCGCGGCCCGGTTGTGGCTCGACCTGGCGACGGCCGACCCGGTCTGGCGCCGCACCGGCCGCCGCCGCGACCCCGTCCGCTGACCGCCGCGTTCCGCCCCGCCGGGCCGTCGTTCGGCGCGACGGACGGCGGCGGCCGTCGCGCAGCGGGTCAGCTGCTTACGCCGCGTCGGGCGCTGTGATCGCGCGGAGCACTGTGCCGGCGCGGGGTGGCGTGCTCGCCGCGCAGAAGGGGGGATCAGTCGATTGCGACACGCGTCGCTTAACCGCCTCTAATAGCCCGAAATGGTTAAAATCCCCCAACGTGACTCCGGGGGGTTGAGTGTGGGAAGCCACCGCAACGCGCTGGTAGCCGTGGTCCGGCAGGAACTGGCCGAGGCCCGCGGCACCGCCCGGGCCGTGCTCGCGGCCGCCGAGTCGGCCCGCGGCGAGGCGCAGCGCCGCAAGCAGCTCGTCCGGGAGGCGTACGCGACCTGCCTCGCGCAACTCGCCGAGGCGCGCGACGCCGCCCGGCACGACATCCTGCGCCGGACCCGGACTCAGGCCGCCACGCTGACCCGCAACGTGGAGTCGCTCGCGGCGCTCTCCGCACCCGGCGCGGCCGGGACGTCGTGGCGCTACTGGACGCCGACCGAGCCCGAGCGGGTCGGCCGCCCCGGGCTGCTGCGGATCGGGACGGTCGCCTACGAGGCCGGCGGGGAGCCGACCAAGCTGCCCGCGCTGGTGCCGTTCCTGGACCACGCGCACCTGAACGTGACGGGCGACCCGGCGGACGCCGACGGGGTGATCGCCGGGCTGCTGCTGCGCGCGCTCGGCACCACCCGGCCCGGCGACGTGCGGCTGAGCGTGTGGGATCCGGGCGGGCTGGGTGCCACGCTCGCCGGGTTCGCGCCGCTGGCCGGTGCCGGGCTGCTGACGCCGGTGGGCCCCGGCGGCCTGCCCGCGGCGCTGGACGAGCTGGTGGAGCACATCTGCCGGGTCAACGAGAGCGTGCTGGCCGGGGAGTTCGCGTCGCTGGCCGAGCTGACCGCGGCCACACCGGGCCCGCGCCCCGAGCCGTGGCGCGTGGTCGTGCTGCTGGCCGATCCGGGCGCGGCGGAGCTCGGGGAGGCGCAGCGGGCCCAGCTCCAGCTGATCGTGCGGACCGGGGTCGCGTGCGGCGTCCACCTGGTCGTCCGCGGGCTGGAGCTGCCCGAGCACCCGGCGCTCGAGCGGATCGTGGCCCGCGACGGGACCGCCACCTGCGACATCACGGGCGGGATGCCCGTACGGCTGGATCCGCCGCCCCCGCCCGAACGGATCACCGCGTTCTGCCGGGCCACGGCCGAGCGGCTCCAGGAGGGCCCGCCGCCCGCCGGCCTCACCGATCTCGTGCCGGAACGGCTGTGGACCGAGTCGTCGGCCGCCGGGCTGCCCGCCCCGATCGGGGACAGCACCGACGGCAGCCTGGTGTCCGTGCCGCTCGGCGACGACACGCCGCACGCGCTGATCGGCGGGCCGGCCGGCTCGGGCAAGACCGCCCTGCTGCACGCGTGGATCGGCTCGCTCGCCGCCCGGTACGACCCCGGTGAACTGGCCTTCTATCTGCTGGACTTCGGCGCGGGCGCCTCCTTCTCCCGGTTCGCCCGCGGCCCGCGCGACCCGAGCTGGCTGCCCCAGGTGCGGCTGGCCGGCGTCAACATCGACGGCGACCGCGAGTTCGGGCTGGCGCTGCTGCGGCACCTCGGCGAGGAGCTGCGCGCCCGGGCCCAGGCCGCCAAGCGCGCTGGGGCGGCGACCCTGGCCGGGCTGCGCGCCGGCGATCCGGAGGGGCACTGGCCGCGCATCGTCACGGTGATCGACGAGTTCCCGGCCCTGCGCGGTGGCGGCGAGGCCGAAGTCCTGCTGGAGGACCTGGCCCGGCGTGGCGGTCCGCTCGGCGTCCACCTCGTGCTGGCCGCCCGGGACCCGTCCGGGACGGAGGCGGTCACGGAGCTGTTCCCGCTGCGGATCGCGCTCCCCAAGGCGCGGGGCGTCCTGGCGCCCGACAACCTGGCCGCCGCGGTGATCCCGCGCTTCCACGCCGTCGTCAACGCCGCCTGCGGGCTCGCGGGGGCGAACGTGGTGGTCCGGCTGCCGGATGCGGGCGACCGGCAGGCGTGGCGGATGTTGCAGCGCCGGCTGTGGCACGACCGGCCGCGCGAGTGCGTGCCGCCCCGGCTCTTCGACGGCGACGCCGTGCCGCGGCTGCCGATGGCGTACCGGCCGGCGGGACGGGTACCGGCGCAGGATCCCGTCGGCGTGGGGTCGTCGCCGGGCGCGGTGCTCGGCGAGCGCATCGACGTCGCGGCCCGCCCGGCCCGGCTGCGACTCGGCCGGATGCCGGGACGCAACCTGGCGGTGCTGGGATCCCGTACGCCCGAGGCGTGCGACATCCTCGCCGCCGCGGCCCTGTCCCTGGCCGCGCAGGGCCCGGCCCGGTTCAGCGTCGTGTGCCTGGAGCCCGGCGCCGAGCGGGCGGCGGCCCGGCTGGTCGCCGAGCTGCCACACGCCGACTGGTACGGCCCCGACGACCTCGCCGAGCTGTTCGGTCCGGGCGCGACACCGGGCGCCGCCCGGGACGGCATCCCGCACTACGTGCTCGGGTACGCGCTGGACGCGGCCGGGCCGGCCTGGCGGAAGCCAGTACGCGCGCTGCTGACCGACGGTCCCGGGCACCGGACGCACGTGCTGGGCTGGTGGCGCTCGGTCCCGCTGCTCCGGGACGACCTCGGCGACCGGCTCGACGCGGTCGGGGCCTGGGTGGCGCTCGACGTCCGCGGCCCGGAGCTGAGCCCGCTCTTCCCGCAGCCCGGCGGGCCGGCCTGGGCCCCGCGCCACCGCCGCGCCCTGTTCTTCGACCGTTCGGTGCACCGGAACCCGGAAGTGATCATCCCGTACGAGGTGAACAGTGACTACACGTGACCGCGACTACCAGCTGATGATGTCCGCGCTCGCCGCCGTGGCCCAGCGCCGCAACGCCGCGCTGGACGACGCCGAGCAGGCCTACCGGAGCAGCGCCGCCCAGGCCGGCGG
>CAKUMG010000581.1 GCA_934667465.1 uncultured Actinoplanes sp.
CTGAGGGCACGCACGTCCTGCTTCCGGCCCGCCGGTTCAGCCGGTGATCAAGCCCAGCACCAGCCCCAGCACCGCCTGCCCGATACGCAGCAGGATCATCACTCCTGATTCTGGCACGGCGCCTCGGGACAGCGCCGCCTGCACCCGCCCGGGCCGGTAGCGTCATGGTGGTGACCGACGAGGTGTTCGCGCAGCTCACTACCGTTGTCGCGGCCCGGATGCGGGTGCTGGCCGAACGGGTACCCCCGGTTCCGGCCGCGACCCTGGGGCGGCTCGGAGCGGCAGCCGCCGCCGGCAACCCGCCCGCGACGGTGCAGGACGCTCTCCGCGTGGTCCGGGGGCTGTCAGCGGAGCGGGTGCTCGGTGCCCTGGAGCTGACGATCGCGGGCCTGGACCGGTCGGCCGATCCCGATGTGGCGGCGTTGCTGCCACCGGTCCGCAGGGGCAGCTTCGCCTTCGCTTCCGTCGGGCCGGGCGATACCGTGTCCGCGGCGGTGAACCGCCTGGACGGGTTCCAAGCCGGGAGCACCGAGGCGATCGCCGGACTCGCGCGGCGCCTCGCTGCCGAGCCCGCCATCACGCCACTGCTCCGGTCCGACGCCGGCCGGCTCATCGCCGACGGCGACAGCGGCGGCAGCGGCGGTGCCAGTGACCGTAACGCCGGGGACGAGGCCCGGGTCGCCGCGGCGCACGGGCGGGCGTTTCTCGCCCTGGGCGTGGCGACTGCCGACGTGATGGTGCGGCAGATCCGCGACGTGCCCGACCTGGACCCGACGGTCGCGGCCGTGGGCGCGGGACTCGGCACCGCGGTGGTGCTGCTGCTGTCCCGGCCGATGCCAGACGCGTACGGTCCCGCGCTGCTCGCCAAGACCCGCGCGGCGTACAAGCTGCCGATGTCAGTGGTTCAGTCGGCGACAGTGGAGGGGCACCGCTTCGAGTTGGCGACCGATGAGGCACCCGCGCCGGCCGGGGCGGCGCTGCCGACCGGCGAAGCGCCCGTGGCCGGCAAGTCGCTGGAGGCCGCCTTCTCCGGCAACGGGCTGGTTGCCGTGGCGGACCGCGGGGTTGTCGTGCGGACCGGGGTCGAGCGGGGCTTCGTGGGGGTGGGGCTGTGGGTCCTGGCCGGGCCCCCGGGCGAGGACGCGCTCCGGCGGGAGGAGTCGCTCGGCTGGGAGGAGACGGTCGAGCTGAGCTGGCGCACCACGACCGGTGGCGCAGCTCTTGCGGGCCCGGCGGACGGCCGGGACCGGTCACGGTTCACGACGCCGCCCTGGCCTGGCGACTACCGGTTGCGGGTGAGCGCCCGGGGCCGCGACGACGGGGACGCGCAGGCGGAGGCGTACGAGATCCTCGTCTGGGCTGCGCCCTGGGCCCCGGAGGTCGTGCTCCGGCGCACCGACCGGCTCGGCCACCGCCTGCGCGGCGAGCCCGGCCCCGCACGCTAGCCCCCCACGCCGACCGGACCCGCACCGGTCGGACCCGCACCGGTCGGCACGCACAGATCGGACCGCACCGGGCGGGCCTGCGGCTGTCGCCGGGGCGGGGATCTGGGACGCCGTCGAGCACGAAGTTCCGGAGGTGTACGCGGCGCTGCTGAGCGAACTCGCGCCGATCCGCCTCGCCTACGTCCACCTGGTGGCCGGCACGGACGATGCGATCCTGCGGGGCCTGCGCCGGGCCTGGCCCGGAACCCTGAGCGTGAACCCGGGCGGGAGCCGGGCGACCGGCCGCGCCGACGCCGACCGCTGGCCGGCCCGGGGTGCCGACCTGATCAGTTCCGGCCGGGCCCCGACCTGGGGTACGGCTCCGGGCCGGCCAGCCGCTGGCGACGGCCGGCGAGGAGACGTACCACCGGATCGGGGATCGCGGGTATCTGACTTCTGCTGAGGACGTGAGCGAACCGGACGGGTGTCGGTCAGAGGGGGCGGTTCTGGAGCACGGTGACGGCCTGCACGGTCGCGTAGCCCCGCCATTCCAGGGCGGCCGCCGGGCTGTGCGCCGGGAACGTGACCGTCCAGCCGCCGTCGGGCTGTTGCCTGGCGGCGAGCCGCTCGTGGTCCGCTGCTACGGCGTCGGCGGGGAACGCGGCGCGGGAGGGCGTGTCCGGGTGGGTGAGAAGTCCAGCAGGTGCAGCACCTCGCCGTCGGCGCCGCCCGCCACGGACATCGGCTTGCCGGCGGGCACGTGGGCGGCGAGACGGGCGGCCAGCTCGCCGGCGCGCGGGCTGACCGGGGCGGCGGCGTCGAGGAAGCGCAGCAGGGACATGAGGTCCATGGCGGGCGGCGCCTCGGTGAGCCCCTCGATGCCGTCCAGGCAGGTGGCCGTGGCGGCGACCAGCCAGGGGTGCGCGGCGAGGTCGGTGCGGTGCCGGGCGAGCCGGTGCGCCTGCGCGGCGAGCTGGGCCGTCATCATCAGCGCGGGCACCGACGGGTCGGCGTTCGTCCAGTGCGGGGCGTTGCCGGTGGTGTCGTCGTGCGGCAGGGCGAAGGGCATGCCGCCGGGCAGGCTGTGCGCGGCGAGCCAGTCGCACAGCTCCAGGGGGCGTGGGCTCTCGGTGTCGCGCACCTCGGCGAGCACTTCGAGCGCGTGCATGGCGGCCACCGGCTGGCTGGTCGCCGAGCGCAGATCCGGTTCGAGCCCCCACCCGTAGCCGCCGTCCGGGTTGCGGTAGGCGTCGAGGGCCGCGAGCACCTCGCCGGGCCCGGCATCGCCGAGCAGACAGCGCATCCTGCGCCGCTCCAGGATGCGGGCGTGGCCCGCCAGGAACACGATCGCGGCGTCGAGATCGAAGCCCATGCGGCCCATCCTGCCCGGGCGGCGGGCGGGCGGGACGGCCGGGGACGGCAGGACGACCCGGATGGTCGCGGCAGGACAGTGACGCGGCAGCGCCTCGCGGTGAGAGCCGGGGCGCCGCGGTGCGGGGGCACTGATGCCCCCACGGGCGGGACCGAGCCCGTACAAATGCAAATTTTCTGCACACGCCGGTCCGTTGACTTCCATTGTGGCGCCGATTTATGTTCGAGATGGCAACAAGATTGAAACATATCTATCTATGCGGCTGCCTGCGGAAACGCGCCCGTTAATGGCGGCCCTATTCGACATGGAAGCGAGCCGGGAATGAAGAGATCAATAGCGGTGCGTCTGTTCGCGGCGGCGGGGACCGCTGTCGTGGCGGGGGCGATCGCGATCGCGCTGCCCGGACCGCAGGCGTCGGCGGCGACCGGCGGCGTGACCGGGTTCGCGACGCGCAACGGCGGGACGACCGGCGGTGCCGGCGGGCAGACCGTGCGGGCGAGCACCGGGACGGCGATCCACGCGGCGCTGTGCGGGCGGGCCAGCAGCAGCACGCCGATCATCATCGAGGTGACCGGGACGATCAACCACGGCAACACGACCAAGGTCTCCGGCGACAGCTGCAACACGGCCGCGGGCGTGATCGAGCTCAAGCAGATCAGCAACGTCAGCATCATCGGCGTGGGCAGCGGCGCCGTCTTCGACCAGCTGGGCATCCACATCCGCGACTCCAGCAACATCATCATCCAGAACGTCACGGTCCGGAACGTCAAGAAGTCCGGCTCGCCCACCTCCAACGGCGGCGACGCCATCGGCATGGAGAGCACGGTCCGCAACATCTGGGTCGACCACGTGACGCTCGAGGCGTCCGGCGGCGAGTCGGAGGGCTACGACGGCCTGTTCGACATGAAGGACAACACCCAGTACGTGACTTTGAGCTACAGCATCCTGCGCAACTCCGGCCGCGGCGGGTTGATCGGCTCGAGCGAGAGCGACCGCTCCAACGGCTACGTGACGTTCCACCACAACCTCTACCAGAACATCGACTCGCGCACCCCGCTGCTGCGCGGCGGCATCGCCCACATCTACAACAACCACTACGCGGGCCTGGTCGAGTCGGGCATCAACTCGCGCGCCGGGGCGAGCGCCAAGGTGGACAACAACTACTTCGAGGACTCCAAGGACGTCCTCGGCACGTTCTACACCAGCGAGCGCGGCACCTGGCAGGTCAGCGGCAACATCTTCGACAACGTGACCTGGTCGACGCCGGGCAGCGACAACTACCCGGCCGGACCGAACGTCACGTCCACCACGACGGTCAGCATCCCGTACGCGTACACGCTCGACGGCGCCAGCTGCGTCCCGCAGATCGTCAGCCAGACCGCCGGCGCCAACAAGGGCAACCAGGTGTCCAACGGCAACTGTGTCCCGACGTCACCGCCGCCCGGCTCCCCGACCCCGTCCAACCCGGGCCCGTCCCCGTCGAACCCCGGCCCGTCCACGCCGCCCCCGTCGGGCACCAACCTCAGCCTCGGCGCCGGCGCCGACGGCTCCAGCAAGGCGAGCGGCACCAGCTACGGCGACGTCCGCGACGGCAACCTGAACACCGCCTGGTCCCCGTCCGGCACCACCGGCGACATCAACGTCAAGTGGGGCAGCGCGACCACGGTCTCCCGCGCCGTCATCCGCGGCGGCTCCGGCATCAACTCGTGGCAGCTCATCAACCACGCCACCGGCGCCGTCCTCGCCTCCGGCACCGGCGCCAACACCGCCGCCACGTTCACGGCCACCTCGCTGACGAAGCTCACCTTCCGCATCACCAGCGGATCCGGCACGCCCAAGGTCGCGGAGTTCGAAACCTACGCCTGAAACCTCTGCTCGTACGCTGTGCGGCGCGCCGGTGATCCCGCCGGCGCGCCGCTCGCCCGCGCGCCCCGGTCAGCAACGCGAGGCGCTGCCGCGTCAAGCCCCCTGCCACGACCATCCGGGTCGTCCTGCCGTCCCCGCCCTCCAGCCGGCGAACC
>CAKUMG010000582.1 GCA_934667465.1 uncultured Actinoplanes sp.
GTGGTGCTGGGCGGCGACCGCGCGGCGGCGCTGGCCGGCCTGGACCTGGTGGCCACGGGGTCGGGCCCCGGTCAGGCGGTGCAGGGCACTGCCGCGCCGGTGGGGCCGGTCGTGTTCGTCTTCCCCGGCCAGGGCTCGCAGTGGCGGGGCATGGGTCGGCAGCTGTATGCGGAGTCCGCGGTCTTCGCGGGCGCGATCGACGAGTGCGCGCGGGCCTTCGCGCCGTGGCTGGACCGGTCGCTGGTGGACGTGGTGACCGGCGCCGACCCGGGCGCGGAGCAGGAGCGGGCGGACATCGTCCAGCCGGCGCTGTTCGCGGTGATGGTGTCGCTGGCGCGGGTGTGGCGGTCGCTCGGTGTGGTGCCCGACGCCGTGGTCGGGCACTCGCAGGGTGAGGTCGCCGCGGCGTACGTGTCGGGTGCGATCTCGCTCGGCGACGCGGCGCGGATCGTCGCGGCGCGCAGCAGGGCGATGGCCGGGCTGGCCGGCAGCGGCGGGATGAGTTCCGTGGGCGCGTCCCTGGAGTGGGTGCGCGAGCGGCTGGCGCCGTGGGCCGGGCGGCTGTCGGTCGCCGCGGAGAACGGGCCGGCGTCGGTGGTGATCTCCGGGGAGATCCCGGCGCTGGAGGAGTTCGCGGAGCTGGCCACCGGTGCGGGCGTGCGGGTGCGGCGGGTCAAGGTCGACGTGGCGGGGCACTCGCACTACCTCGAACCGCTGCGCGACCGGCTGCTCGCCGACATCGCGGACGTCACCTCCCGCGAATCGGCGGTCAAGTTCTACTCCACGGTCACCGGCGGGCTGTTCGACACCCGCGGGCTGGACCCCGGCTACTGGTACACGAACCTGCGCTCCACGGTGCGTTTCGGGGCGGTCGCCGAGCAGCTGATGGGTGTGCCCGGCAGTGTCCTCGTCGAGGTCAGCCCGCGGCCGGTGCTGCAGGTGGCGATGGCCGAGACCGCCGACGCGCTGGCCGCCTCGCCGGTGGTGGCGGGCACGCTCGACCGCGAGGACGGCGGCCTGCGCAAGGTGCTCACCGCGCTGGCCGAGCTGTACGTGCGCGGGGTGCCCGCCGACTGGAACGCGACGCCGGCCGGCGTCCCGGCCCGCCGGATCGCCCTGCCGACGTACCCCTTCCAGCGGCAGCGCTACTGGCTGACCGCCGCCGAGGAGGCCGCCCCCGCGACGGGACCCGCCCCGGTCCTGGCCACGGAGCCGGCCGTGCTCGGTCTGGTGTGCGCCGAAGCGGCCGCGATGCTGGCCGCGAAGGGCTCGGCACTGACCGAGGGCGACGTGCTGGCGCGGGCGGCCGAGAAGTTCAAGGACCTGGGATTCGACTCCTCGCTGGCGGTCGGGCTGCGCAACCGGCTCGCCGCGGCGGCCGGGGTGCGGCTGTCCGCCACCGTCGCGTTCACCCATCCCACCCCGGAGGCGCTCGCGCGCCACATCTTCTCCCTCCTCGAGCCGGTGGAACCCCTCGAGCCCGAGGTCCCGGCCGGGGAGCCGAGCGTCGACGACGACCTGTTCGCCCTGATCGACCGCGGATACCTGTAACCCGCTGGGCCACATCCGAACTGTCCGTACCTGCCTGGGAGGCCTGGTGGAGGATCTCGACAAGCTCCGTTCCTACTTGCGACGTGCCGTGACCGATGCGCAGGGGCTGCGCGACCGGGTACGTCAGCTGGAGGAGTCCGCCCGCGAGCCGATCGCCGTCGTCGGCATCGGCTGCCGCTTCCCCGGCGGTGTCGCCTCCCCCGAGGACCTGTGGGAGCTGGTGTCCGGCGGGGTCGACGCCATGAGCGACCTCCCGCGGGACCGCGGGTGGGACCTGAGCGTGCTGACGCACCCGGACTCCGGGGCGGACGGGACGACGTACCCGCGGGCCGGCGGTTTCCTCGACGACCTGGCGGGCTTCGACGCGCCGTTCTTCGGGATCAGCCCGCGCGAGGCGCGGGCGATGGACCCGCAGCAGCGGCTGATGCTGGAGACCTCGTGGGAGGCGCTCGAGCGGGCGGGCATCGACCCGGCCGGGCTGCGTGGCACCGACACCGGGGTCTTCACCGGGCTGTACGGCGTCGACTACGGCCCGCGGGTGGGCAGCGGCGCGGCCGCCGAGGTGGAGGGGTACGCGCTCACCGGCACGTACACCAGCGTGGCCTCCGGCCGGGTGGCGTACGTGCTGGGGCTGGAGGGCCCGGCGGTCTCGACCGACACGGCGTGCTCGTCGTCGCTCACGGCCATCCACCAGGCCGTCCGGTCGCTGCGCGCCGGCGAGTGCACCCTCGCGCTGGCCGGTGGCGTGTCCGCGATGGCGACGCCGGGGGTGCTCGTCGAGCTCGGCCGCCAGCGCGGGCTGTCGGCCGACGGGCGGTGCAAGGCGTTCGCGGAGGCGGCGGACGGCACCGGCTTCTCCGAGGGCGCCGGTGTCCTGGTCCTGGAGCGGCTGTCGGACGCGCGGCGGCACGGCCGGCGGATCTGGGCGGTGATCAAGGGCTCGGCGATCAACCAGGACGGCGCGTCGAACGGGCTGACCGCCCCCAGCGAACTGGCGCAGCAGCGGGTGATCCGGGCCGCGCTGGCCGACGCGGGTGTGGGCGCCGGCGACGTGGACGTGGTGGAGGCGCACGGCACCGGCACGCGGCTGGGCGACCCGATCGAGGCCGAGGCGCTGCTGGCGACGTACGGCCGGGACCGGCGGGCGCCGCTGTGGCTGGGCTCGCTGAAGTCGAACATCGGTCACACGCAGGCGGCCGCGGGCGTGGCCGGCGTGATCAAGATGGTCATGGCGCTGCGGCACCAGGTGTTGCCGGCGACGCTGCACGTGGACGCGCCGTCGTCGCATGTGGACTGGTCGGCGGGTGGTGTTCGCCTGCTGACCGAGGCCCGCGACTGGACGGGGACCGGGGACCGGCCGCGGCGCGCTGGGGTGTCCGCCTTCGGGATCAGCGGCACGAACGCGCACGTGATCGTCGAGGAGGCGCCGCCCGCCGAGGTGCCGGTGGCCGCTCCGGCGGCCGGTCCGGTGGTGCCGTGGGTGTTGTCGGCGCGCTCGGACGCGGCCCTGCGGGCGCAGGCGGCGCGGCTGCGGGAGTTCGTGACCGGACCGTTCGACGTGGCCGAGGTCGGTGCGTCGCTGTTGTCCACGCGCTCGCTGTTCGACCACCGTGCCGTCGTCGTCGGCGCCGACCGGGCCGACATGCTGGCCGGGCTCGCCGCCGTCGCCGGAGCCGACGCGAACGGCCCCGCCACGACGGTCACCGGGCACGCGGCACCGGGCGGCAAGACCGTGTTCGTGTTCCCGGGCCAGGGCTCGCAATGGGTCGGCATGGGGCGCGAGCTGTGGGCGTCCTCGCCCGTCTTCGCGCGACGCATGCAGGAGTGCGCGGACGCGCTGTCCCCGTACGTGGACTGGTCGCTCGTCAAGGTCCTCGACGACGCCGAGGCGTTGCAGCGGGTGGACGTCGTGCAGCCGGCGCTGTGGGCCGTGATGGTGTCGCTGGCCGAGGTGTGGCGCTCGTACGGCGTCGAGCCCGCGGCCGTGGTCGGCCACTCCCAGGGTGAGATCGCCGCCGCCTGCGTGGCCGGCGCGCTGAGCCTGCCCGACGCGGCGAAGGTGGTCGCGCTGCGCTCGAAGGCGGTCCTGGCCCTGTCCGGGCGCGGCGGCATGGTGTCGGTCGCGCTGCCGGTCGACGGCGTGCGGGCACGGCTGACCGGCGGGCTGGCGATCGCGGCGGTCAACGGGCCGTCGTCGGTGGTGGTCTCCGGGGACGTCGCCGAGCTGGAGGCGCTGCTGGCCGCGTGCGAGCGCGACGAGGTGCGGGCCCGCCGCATCCCGGTCGACTACGCCTCGCACTCCGCGCACGTCGAGGACCTGCGCGGCGAGCTGGCCCGGGTGCTGACCGGGCTCACCCCGCGCCCGGCCAGCGTCCCGTTCTTCTCGACGGTCACGGCCGGCTGGCTGGACACCACCGGGATGGACGCCGGCTACTGGTACACCAACCTGCGGCAGACCGTCCGCTTCGAGGAGGCCACCCGGGCCCTCGCCGCGGAGGGGTTCCGCTACTTCATCGAGGCGTCCGCGCACCCGGTCCTGACGACCGGCGTCGAGCAGAGTCTGGACAGCGCGGACACCGAGGCCACCGTGGTGGGCACGCTGCGCCGCGACGAGGGCGGCCTCGCCCGGCTGCTCCAGTCGGTGGCCGGGGTCTTCGTGGCCGGCCGGCCGGTGTCCTGGCAGCCGGTCCTGCCCGGCGGTGAGGACCGCTGGACCGCCCTGCCGACCTACGCGTTCCAGCGGCAGCGCTACTGGCTGGACACCCCGCACGAGTCGGCCACCAAGCCCGCGCCCGACCTGCTGTTCCAGGTGGACTGGACCCGCCCGGTCCCCGCCGGGCAGGCGGCCGGGCGGCACGCGGTGCTCACGGCGGGTCTCGCCGACCTGCCGGAGGTGCCGCCGGTCGTCATCGCCGAGGTCGAGGGAACCGGCGAGGCACACGCCGACGTCCCGGCCGCCGTCGAACGGCACCTGCACCGGGTGCTGCGCCTGGTCCAGGACTGGCTCGCCGACGACCGCTGCTCCGGCAGCCGGCTGGCCCTGGTCACGCGCGCCGCGTTCCGGGACGACCACGTGGAGCGTCCCGACCCCGTCGCGGCCGCGATCTGGGGCCTCGTCCGCAGCGTGCAGACCGAGAACCCGGGCCGGATAACGCTGGTCGACACCGACGGCCGCCCCGAGTCGCGGGAGAACGTCGCGGCCGCGGCCGCGACCGGCGAGGCCCAGGTCAAGATCCGCGCCGGCCTGGTG
>CAKUMG010000583.1 GCA_934667465.1 uncultured Actinoplanes sp.
ATGCGCCTCGCGGCCGGCACGGTCCGGGCCGGCGCCAGCATCGGCGTCGCGCTGACCGAGCCCGGCCTCACCGCCGCCGAGCTGACCCGCCGCGCCGACATCGCCATGTACGCCGCCAAGGCGCGCGGCAAGAACCGGGTGGAGCTCTTCACCCCCGACCGGCACGGCGCCGTGGCCCGGCATCGCCTGCTCGAGGACCAGCTGCCGCACGCGCTGGAGCGCGGCGAGATCCACGTGCTCTACCAGCCCTATCGGGACCTGGCGACCGGCGAGTGGGCCGGCGTCGAGGCGCTGGTGCAGTGGCAGCACCCGACCCAGGGCGCGGTCAACTGCCGGGAGCTGCTGCAGCTCGCCGAGCGGACCGGCGACATCGGGGCGGTGACGACGTCCTTCCTGCGGACGGTGGCCGCGGAGACCGCGGCGATGCCCGGCGGCGACCGCCTGCGGCTCGGCATCAACCTGAGCGCCCACCAGCTCTTCGATCCGCGGTTCGCCGACGCCCTGCTCCAGACGCTGGCGGAGTGCCGCCTGGCGCCGTCCCGGATGACGCTGGAGATCGTGGAGTCGGAACAGATCGACGACCCCCGCGCGCGGGCCCGGCTGGAGCGGCTGGCCGCCTGCGGGGTCAGGATCGCCCTGGACAATTTCGGTACGGGGTACGTGTCGCTCGCGTCGCTGCGCGCGTTCCCGATCCACCAGCTCAAGATCGACGGATCGTTCCTCGCCGGCGATCCCGGCACGCTCGACCTGGTGCTGTCGGTGGGGGCCCTGCTCGGCACCGATACCGTCGTCCAGGGCGTCGAGACCCAGGGCCAGCTCGACCGCCTGCGCGCGACCCGGGCCGGCGCGGCCCAGGGTCCGTTCGTCGCGCCGATCATGCGGGCTGAGCAGCTCAAAGGGCTGCTCGCGGGCGGACAAAGATCACAAAATGCGGAGCTGAACAGCGGGCCGGGGTGATGTTTGTGACCCGGGTCACAGTCCGGCGCGTTACCCACTACGTAAGATCCGAAACATGACGGCAACACGGATCGGCCTGGTGGGCTACGGCTCGGGCGGACGCATCTTCCATGCCCCGCTGCTCGCGTCGGCGGCAGGTGTCGAGTTCGCGGGGGTGGTGACCCGCTCACCCGAGCGGCGCGCCGAGCTCGCGAAGCAGCATCCGGACGTGCCCGCCTTCGACTCGCTGGCCGACCTGCGGGCCGCCGGCGCCGAGGCCGTGGCCATCTCCACGCCCGCCGCGACCCACGCGAGCCTGGCCCGCGAGGCGATCGGCCTCGGGCTGGCCACCGTCGTCGACAAGCCGTTCTCGCTCGACGCCGAGGCCACCCACGAGGTCGTGACGCTCGCCGCCGAGGCCGGCGTCCCGCTCACCGTCTATCAGAACCGGCGCTACGACGCCGACTTCCGCACCGCCCGCAAGCTCATCGAGGAGGGCGCACTCGGCGAGATCCGCCGCTTCGAGTCGCGCTTCGAGCGCTTCGACCCGGACCGCCTGCCCCCGGCCGCGGGCGGCGGCACGCTGCTCGACTTCGGCGCCCACCTGGTCGACCAGGCCCACGTGCTGTTCGGCCCGGCCGTCCGCGTCTTCGCCGAGCTGCGCTCCGAGCAGGAGGTCGACACGGACGTCTTCGTCGCCCTGCACCACGAGAGCGGCGTCGAGTCGCACCTGTGGGGCAGCTGGCGGCAGGCCGCGCCGGGCCCGCGCCTGCGGGTCAGCGGCTCCACCGGGACGTACATCATCGACGGTCTCGACGGGCAGGAGGCCGCGCTCAAGGCGGGCCGCACCCCCGCCGACCTCGGCGAGCGCTGGGGCGTCGAGCCGGAGCACGCCTGGGGCCGCCTCTACCGCGGCAAGACGGGCGCGCCGGTCCGCAGCGAGCGCGGCGCCTGGGACACGTACTACCCGGCGTTCGCGGCGGCCGTCCGCGGCGAGGGCCCGCTGCCGGTCGACCCGCGCGACGCGATCCGGACCATGGACGTGCTCGACGCCGCCCGGATCAGCGCCACCACCGGCGAGACGGTCAAGCTCTGACCGGCTCCGGCCGCGCGGCCGGAGTCATCCGATCGAAACCGGCCCCGGCCGCGGAGGAGAGTCAGGAGCGACCCGGGAGCAGCCGCTCCAGGGTCGCGAGCACCTCGTCCCCGCGCTTGACCAGAATCGATGTCCCCATGGGACGAACCTAGCGCGCGAGGACCTGCGCCAGCGGCGTCGCGGGCCGGCCGAGGAGGCGTTCGAGCGCCGGGTCCACCACCGCCAGCTCGCCGGCCGCGACCGCGGTGTAGGTGCTGACCCACGCGTCCAGCTGCCACCGCGGTGCCTCGTAGCGCGCCCGGGACGCGTACGCCTCCGGCAGGGTTTCGTCGTGGAACGTGATCTCGCGCCCGGTCGCGCGGGAGACGATCGCCGCCATCTCGGCGAAGGTCAAGGCCTCGGGACCGGTCAGATCATAGGTACGCCCGGCGTGCGCGCCCGGCTCCCGCAGCACCGCCACGGCCGCGTCGGCGATGTCGTCCTGCGCGACCACCGCGGCCCGCCCGTCCCCGCCCGGCCCGCGGATCACCCCGTCGTCGCCGGCCAGGACCGGGATGAAGTCCGCGTACAGGTTGTCGCGCAGGAACGTCCACGCGAGCCCGCTCGCCCGGATGTGCTCCTCGGTCGCGCCGTGATCGCGGGCGAGCGTGAACGTGGCCTCCGGCCCGGCCCCCACGAACGACGTGTAGACCAGGTGCCCCACGCCCGCCTCCACGGCCGCGTCGACGAACGCCCGGTGCCGCTCGACCCGGTCCGGCGTCTCGGACGCGGACACCATGAGCACGGTCGCGGCCCCGTCGAGCGCGCGGCGCACCGCGTCCCGGTCCGCGAACTCGGCCACCGCCACCTCGGCGCCGGCGACTTCGGGCGCGCGCGCCGCATCGCGTACGAGCAATCTCTGGGGTTGACCCAGACGCCTCGCCACCCGGCCGCCGAGGTTGCCGCTGGCACCGCTGATCACGATCAAGCTCATGCACCGAGCCTAGGTGGCACGATGCTTCCATGCGGGACAGACCGGCGGGACTGACCGAGGACGAGCTGTGCGCGGCGCTGGACGAGGGGTGGGGCCTGCGTGCCGAGTCCGTCACCTACCTGCCGGTGGGCGCGGGCAGCTACCACTGGTCCGTGGCGGACCGGTTCGTCAAGGTGGACCACGTCGCGGGGCTCGACGACCTGCGGCGGTCCCTCGCGACCGCGGCGGCCCTGTCCCTCGACGGCGTCGTCGCTCCCGTGCCCGCGCTGGACGGTGCCGTGGTGCGGCGGCTCGGTGACCTTCACGCCGTGTCCGTGTACCCGATGGTCGAGGGCGACTCCGGCTCATTCGGGCCGCACCGCGCCGAAGATCTGCCGGAGCTGGCGTCCCTGCTCGCCGCCGTGCACCGGGCGACCCCGCTGGTCGCACATCTGGCCCCGCCCCGCACCGAGTTCCGGCTCCCCGGCCGCGCCGAGCTGCTCGAGGCCCTGCGGGACCTGGACCGGCCGTGGACCGGCGGGCCGCACTCCGAGCCCGCCCGCGCCCTGCTCACCCGCCACCGGGGGCAGATCCTGGAGTGGCTGGCGGAGTTCGACCGGCTCGCCGCCACCGTCGCGTCGACCGCGGCGGACTGGGTCGTCACCCACGGCGAACCCCACCCGGGCAACCTGATCCGCACCGGCGCCGGCCTGCGGCTCATCGACTGGACAACTGTCCGGATCGCCCCGCCGGAACGCGACCTGTGGATGCTGACGCGCGCCTTCACCGACCTGCTGGGCGCGGAACCGCCGGCGTTCGACGCGCTCGCCCACTACACCGCGGCGACGGGTCGCGCTGTCTCGGTGGAGGGGGTCGCGCTCTACCAACGGTGGTGGGTGCTCGCGGACGTCGCCGCCTTCACCGCGGACCTCCGCAACCCGCACTCCGACGGCGAGGACGCCGCCGCGGCCCTTGTCTACCTCGCCGGCTACTTCACGCCGTAGGGGGCCCGCGCCGGACGACCGGCGCGGGCCCCCTACGGGGTGGGGCTAGTTGCGGGTGATGGTGAACGTGGTCGTCGGGTTCTCGATGTCGCGGTAGTTGTCGCTCAGGCGGAGGTTGGTGAAGGTGACCGAGCCGACCGCCGGCCCCTGCCGTTCCTCGGGCAGCGGGTTGGCCCAGATGGCGAAGCCCGACTTGGCGTCGAACTCGTCGCCGCTCTTGCGGGCGCCGGTGATGGAGACGTTGGTGAAGGTCGTGTCCTTGATGATGTTCTGCGGCTGACCGTTGACGTAGTTGGTCTGGAACATGATTCCGGAGTAGGTCGGGTCGACGATGTCGACGTTGCTGACGCGGATGCCCTGGAAGACCTTGCTGGCCGAGAAGACCCAGATGGCGGGGAAGGTCTGGCCGCCCCAGAAGTGGCCGCCGGCCCGGACGATGGAGATGTTGTCGAAGACGGTGGGCGGGTCGGCGCCGAAGCCGTTCATCGGGTAGCCGAAGTCGAGCGAGCTGATCGTGATGCCCGAGTAGACGAGCGTGTCGGCGATGTAGATGTTGCGGAACGTGTTGGCATAGCCGCCGTAGACCGCGAGGCCCGCGGCGCGCCAGGTCAGGGTGCTGCTGAGGTTCTGGTAGACGTTGTTGATCTCGTCGGCGCCGCCCGCGTCGATGGCGGAGAAGAGGGCGAAGCTGTCGTCGCCGGTGGCTCGGGCGTCATTGTTGTCGACCAGGTTGTCGGTGGAGCCGTTGGTCATGTTGACGCCGTCGGCGAACGTGTTGCGGATCCGGGAGTTCTTGATGACC
>CAKUMG010000584.1 GCA_934667465.1 uncultured Actinoplanes sp.
CGCCGGCTCTTCACGCCGATGCTGATCGTGATGATCGCGATCGGCACCACCGACCTGATCTTCGCGCTCGACTCGATCCCGGCGATCTTCGGCATCACCAAGGAGCCGTACCTCGTCTTCACCGCGAACGTGTTCGCCCTGATGGGCCTGCGCCAGCTGTACTTCCTGCTCGGCGGGCTGCTGGAGCGGCTGGTCTACCTCAACATCGGGCTGTCGTTCGTGCTGGGCTTCATCGGCGTGAAGCTGTTCCTGGAGGCGCTGCACACCAACACGCTGCCGTTCCTCAACGGCGGCGAGGGTGTGTCGTGGGCGCCGGAGGTGCCGATCTGGGTGTCGCTGCTGGTCATCATCGTCACGCTGGGCATCGCGACCGTGGCCAGCCTCATCAAGTCGTCCCGCGACGCCAAGAAGGACCTGCAGGACAGCGCCGCCTGATCGCCCGGCACCAGCGCGCACGCGAGCGGCTGCCCGGCCGGGGTACGCGAGCGGCTGTCCGGCCGGGGTACGCGAGCGAAGCCCGGCAGGGCTCATGACGACTGAGGGGGTACGGGCCGACGCCCGTACCCCCTCAGTCGTGTGATCTGGCTTGTCAGCCCTGGTGCTTGCGGCGGGCGGCGGCCCGGCCCCGCGCGTTCTGGTCCAGGACGACCTTGCGGATGCGCACCGCGGCCGGGGTGACCTCGACGCACTCGTCCTCGCGGCAGAACTCGAGAGCCTGCTCCAGGGACAGCTTGCGCGGCGGGATCACCTTCTCGGTGTTGTCGGCGCTGGCCGCGCGCATGTTGGTGAGCTTCTTCTCCTTGGTGATGTTGACGTCCATGTCATCCTCGCGAGAGTTCTCGCCGATGATCATGCCTTCGTAGACCTCGGTGGTCGCCTCGACGAAGAGCTGGCCGCGCTCCTGGATGTTGATCATCGCGAACGGGGTGACCACGCCGGCGCGGTCGGCGACCAGGGAGCCGTTCTGGCGGGTGCGCAGCTCGCCGAACCAGGGCTCGTAGGCTTCGAAGAGGTGGTGCATGATGCCGGTGCCGCGGGTCTCGGTGAGGAACTCGGTGCGGAAGCCGATCAGGCCGCGCGCCGGGACCAGCCACTCCATGCGGAGCCAGCCGGTGCCGTGGTTGATGAGCTCCTCCATGCGGCCCTTGCGGGTGGAGAGCAGGGTGGTGATGGCGCCCATGTACTCGTCGGGGGCGTCGATGGTGAGGCGCTCGACCGGCTCGTGGACCTTGCCGTCGATGACCTTGGTGACCACCTGGGGCTTGCCGACGGTCAGCTCGTAGGACTCGCGGCGCATCTGCTCGACCAGGATGGCCAGCGCGAGCTCACCACGGCCCTGGACCTCCCAGGCGTCGGGGCGCTCGGTGGGCAGGATCCGCAGCGAGACGTTGCCGATCAGCTCCTTGTCGAGGCGGTCCTTGACCATGCGCGCGGTGACCTTGGCGCCCTTGACCTTGCCGACGAGCGGCGAGGTGTTGGTGCCCAGGACCATCGAGATGGCCGGCTCGTCGACGCTGATCAGCGGCAGCGGGATCGGGTTCTCGGCGTCGGCGAGGGTCTCGCCGATCATGATGTCCTGGATGCCGGCGATCGCCATGATGTCGCCGGGGCCGGCGCTCTCGGCGGGCTTGCGGTCGAGGCCCTCGGTGATCAGCAGCTCGGAGATCCGGACGTTGCTGACCGTGCCGTCGGTCTTGCACCAGGCCACGGTCTGGCCCTTGCGGATGGTGCCCTCGTGCACGCGGCAGAGCGCGAGCCGGCCGAGGAACGGCGAGGCGTCGAGGTTGACGACGTGCGCCTGCAGCGGCGCGCCCTCGGTGTAGGTCGGTGCCGGGATCGTGTTCAGAATCGTGCTGAACAGCGACTCGAGGTCGGTGGAGTCCTCGGGGACCGTGCCGTCCTTGGGCTGCGTCAGCGAGGCGATGCCGTCGCGGGCGCAGGCGTAGACGATCGGGAACTCGATCTGGTGCTCGTCGGCGTCGAGGTCGAGGAAGAGCTCGTAGGTCTCGTCGACGACCTCCTTGATCCGGGCGTCGGGGCGGTCGACCTTGTTGATGATCAGGATGATCGGCAGCTTGGCGGCCAGCGCCTTGCGCAGGACGAAGCGGGTCTGGGGCAACGGGCCCTCGGACGCGTCGACCAGCAGGGCGACGCCGTCGACCATGGTGAGGCCGCGCTCGACCTCACCGCCGAAGTCGGCGTGGCCGGGGGTGTCGATGATGTTGATCGTGACGGGCTTGTCACTGTCGGCCGGCTGGTAGCTGATCGCCGTGTTCTTGGCGAGAATGGTGATGCCCTTTTCCCGCTCCAGGTCCATGGAGTCCATGACGCGGTCGGCCATCTCGCCCCGCGCGTGGGACTGGCTCCCCTGGCGCAGCATGGCGTCGACCAGGGTGGTCTTTCCGTGGTCAACGTGGGCGATGATGGCGACGTTGCGTAGGTCGGTGCGGGTCTGCATGCCTCCATTGTTCCCGGTCTCGGTTGCGAATGCCGCCCCGGGGTTCCATCACCGGAAGCGGTTGCACCGACGTCACGGATGTCGCTTTTGTCGGGCAGCGCGAGCGAACGCCCACTGTCAGCGTGCGATCGCCGTTCGTGAATCCGGGGGAGCGCCGATGAACCGCGGGCTGACATGGGCGGGAGCGGTCCTCGCGCTGGTCGTGGGCGCCGGATGCGGACTGGTGGGCGGCGGGTCCGGCGACGCCGGAGCGCCCGTCCCGGCCGGATTGCCGACAACCTTGACTTCCGAGACACCGTACGGCGAATCGCCCGAACCGTCGTTTTCCCCGTCCCCGTCCCTGTAGCCGCCGTCGCCCTCGCCGTCGCGGAGCGCGAAGCGCGCGTCGCCTCCGCCTTCGTCGAAGCCGTCGAAGACCGGTGCGACACCCGTCGAGGATCTGAACAACTTCGAGCTCCCGGAGTGCACGGACTACATGGGCGAAAAGATCTCTCGGCGCAGTACTGATCCTCTTGCCGGTTCGTCCCGCTCTCGTTGCGGGTTCGCCGCGCTCTCGTCGCCGGTTCGCCCCGCTCTCTCGTTGCCGGCTCATCCGGCGTGAGCTGCATCTCCAGGGATGCGGGGCGCGGGGCGGTACCGGTGGGCGGGGGCCGGATCGTGCGAGCTATGCTGGTCGGTGAACCCGAGGCTGTGCGCCTCCGCTCCCTGGTGTCAGCGTCACATGGTGCTTCCGGCCATGAGCCCGGTGCTGTCAGCCGTGAGCACGGTGCTGTTAGCCGTGACGCGTTTTGACCGGTGAGCGAGCGCAGTAGTAAAGTCTCGGGGTTGTCGTGCGTAGATGATGCTGGCGAGCTCCTGAACCTGGCCCGTGCAGCACACACTAAGGAGCTTTCGCGTAATGCCGCCCAAGAAGAAGACCCATGAGGTGACCCTCGCGCTTGAGGCGGGTAACGCCGCGATGGTGGACCTCGGTAAGATGCTCGGCCCGACCGGCGCCAACATGCGTGCCGTCAAGGTCGAGTACGACGAGGCGACGTCGAAGAACCGTGGCGAGATCATCCCGGTGATCGTCTCGGTCTTCGAGGACCGCTCGCACCAGCTCACCTACAAGACGCCGCCGACGAGCTTCCTGATCCGCAAGGCTCTGGGCATCCAGTCGGGCGCGTCCAACCCGCTGACCCAGACGGTCGGGACGCTGAGCAATGACCAGATCAAGGGGATCGCCGAGCGCAAGCTCCCCGACCTCAACGCCAACGACCTCGACGCCGCCATCAAGGTCGTCGCGGGCACGGCGCGTTCCATGGGCGTCAAGGTCGCCGAGTAATCCCGGTCACCTGATCACCGCCTGACCCCGGTCGCGGGCCGCCCCAACGGCCACGCACCCGGGTCCGGTGTGCAAGACAGCTTCGCCCGACGGCGCGGTTCCCTCCGGGGGGCCGCGCCGTCGGCTTTTGTGCCGGCGCGTGCACCATCTCGCCTGCCGGGGGCGCCTCGGCCCCGGTGGCGGGCCCGGCTTCGACGTCGCGCGGATCGGCAGCCTCGCTCGCCTCTGTTGCTTGGCTCGCCTTCGCCGCTTGGCTCGCCTCTACTGCTTGCCGAGGATCTCCTCGATCAGGCCGTACTCCAGGGCTTCCTGGGCCGAGAGGTTGCGGCCCGTGGAAAGGTCGTCCTCGACGCGGCTGCGGGTCTGGCCCGTGACCTCGACCAGGCGCAGGATGACCTCCTCCAGCTCGCGCAGGTGCTGCCCGGCCGCGGCGGCCACCTCGTCGGCCGTACCCGTGACGCCCGCGGCCCTCGGCTCGGCGAGCCGGAAGCGCGCGTGGCGATAGGCCGAGCGCTTGTCCGCGGCGGCCAGCACCGCGAGCACCGCGCCGCCGGCCTCCGAGGTCACCACGGCGTGCACCGGCGCGGTCATCGCCTCGATCACGTCGATGACGGCGTGGGCGGCGTTGAGTTCGCCGCCGCTGCTGGAGACGTGCAGCTGCACCGGTTCGGGCCCGGCGGCCTCCAGGGTGAGCAGCGCCGCCGCCGTGCCGGACGCGCTCTGCCCGGTCAGCGGGCCGCGGATCATCACGATGCGCTGGTCGAAGAGGCGCTCCTCGAGCCAGCCCGGCAGGCCGGGGTGGCCGCCGCCGGGCATCCCGGGCGGCCAGGCGCCGGGCTGCCAGGGCTCGGGGGAGGGCTGAGCAGGCTGCCACCGCATCGGGTCGTGGCGCAGTTCCATCGTGGCCTCCGGAGGGCGCGGGCCTCCGACTCTACGTCCGCCCGCCCGGCACACCCGCCCCTTTAAGCCCAGGGCTGACGACCCCACCCCCTGGTCGGATCACCGC
>CAKUMG010000585.1 GCA_934667465.1 uncultured Actinoplanes sp.
TCTCCGCCGTACCTCCGTCCGGCTCACGCCGCGACTTCCCTCCGCCGGCCCGGTCGCCCGGGACGGCGGTCACCGTCAGGTCCGTCCTCAACCCTGACGGCGCCTGCGAGGCGGTGGCGCGCCCCCGCACGGTCCGGGACCGCATTCTCGGGGTGACAGCACCACTGGCCATGACGGAAGCGTGCCGGTGGGGAATTTCGGCGCGTGGTCCCGTATGTTTCGAGCCTGCTAAGAGGCATTCATGTCGGCCCGTACGAATCCCGGCGGCTCACGGTGGGTGGAATCACCTGCCCCGCCGTCGGCGTGCCGCGCGTCACGGACTATTCTTGTCCCGGTAAGTTATGCGGTCCGTCGGCTTGGCGGGCCTCCTAGCCCGTTTTGACCGCGCGCCGCGCTGGCGGGTATTGTTGCCTGCTGTTGTGCGACAGCTGCGAGCGTCCCCGTTCGGGTACGCTTGATGGTCGTGCCTGTTACGACCAGCGCGCGCCCCAAGACCGACGACGAGACAAGGTAATTCTGTGCGTACGTACAGCCCGAAGCCGGGTGAGATCGAGCGTCAGTGGCACATTATCGACGCTTCTGACGTCGTCCTGGGCCGCCTGGCCACCCACGCTGCCACTCTTCTGCGTGGAAAGCACAAGCCGACCTTCGCGCCGCACGTCGACACCGGCGATTTCGTGGTGATCATCAACGCCGGCAAGGTCGCCCTGACCGGCAACAAGCGGCAGACCAAGGTCGCCTACCGCCACTCCGGCTACCCGGGTGGTCTGAAGCAGGTCGGCTACGAGGAGCTTCTCACCAAGCGCCCCGAGCACGCGGTCGAGCTGGCCGTCAAGGGCATGCTCCCGCACAACAAGCTCGCTCGCCAGATCATCAAGAAGCTGAAGGTGTACCCGGGTGCCGAGCACCCGCACGCCGCGCAGCAGCCGGTGCCGTTCGAAATCAAGCAGATCGCGCAGTGAGCGCGGGCGAAGGAAGCAGCATGACCGACACCGCCGAGAACGAGGTCGTCGAGAACGTCGAGACCGTGGAAGGCGTCGAGAACGCCGAGACCGTCGAGAACGTCGAGACCGTCGAAGAGCCCGCCGAGACCGTCGTTGTGGTCGAGGCCCCGGCTCCCGCCGTCCGCGCCCCGCGCCCCGGCGACCGCCCGATCCAGACCGTCGGCCGCCGCAAGGAGGCCATCGTCCGGGTCCGCCTGGTCCCCGGCAACGGCAAGATCACCTGCAACGGCCGCGAGCTCGAGGAGTACTTCCCGAGCAAGGTGCACCAGCAGCTCATCCGTGAGCCGCTCGTCACCACCGAGAAGGCCGAGCAGTTCGACGTCATCGCCAACCTCCGTGGCGGCGGCATCACCGGTCAGGCCGGCGCCCTGCGCCTCGGCATCGCCCGTGCGCTGATCACCAACGAGCCCGACGACCGTCCGGCGCTCAAGAAGGCCGGCTTCCTCACCCGTGACGCCCGCGTCAAGGAGAGCAAGAAGTACGGTCTCAAGAAGGCCCGTAAGGCCCCGCAGTACTCGAAGCGCTGATCTCAGCGCTCGCCTTGCAGCACGTCTGACCGATACGGCCGGGTGCGCCCCCTCGCCTGGGGCGCGCCCGGCCGTTTCGTCTTTCTCCCCCGATCCCGCCGCGGCGCTCCCCGCCGCCGGGACCACCGACTTCCCTCATCCGGCGGATCCGGATCACCGAAAGGACGGGCGCCATGGGGCGACTCTTCGGCACGGACGGCGTACGCGGGCTCGCCAACGGTGAGCTGCTCACCCCGGAGCTCGCGCTCTCGGTCGCGGTCGCGGCGGCCCGGGTCCTGATCGAGAGCGACCGGAGCCACCAGCCGCTCGCCATCGTCGGCCGGGACCCGCGGGCCAGCGGCGAGATGCTCGAGGCCGCCGTCGTCGCCGGGCTGACCAGCGCCGGGGCCAACGTCGTCCGGGTGGGCGTGCTGCCGACCCCCGCCGTCGCGTTCCTGACCGGTCAGGCGCAGGCCGACCTGGGCGTCATGCTCTCCGCCTCGCACAACGCCATGCCGGACAATGGCATCAAGCTCTTCGCGCCGGGCGGCCTCAAGCTGCCGGACGAGATCGAGGCCCGCATCGAGGCCGCCGTCACGGACGGGCACGGCCTGGTCGGCCGCCCGACCGGCGCGGGCATCGGCCGCGTCCACGACCTGCTGGACGGCGCCGAGCACTACACGAAGCACCTGGTCGCGGCGACCCCGCACAGCCTCGAGGGGATCAAGGTCGTCGTCGACTGCGCCAACGGCGCGGCCAGCGACGTCGCCCAGGCCGCCTACGAGCAGGCCGGCGCCGAGGTCATCGCGATCCACGCCGAGCCCGACGGGCTCAACATCAACGACAACTGCGGTTCCACCCACCTGGAGTCGCTGATCGAGGCCGTCGTCCGCGAGGGCGCCGACCTCGGGCTGGCCCACGACGGCGACGCGGATCGCTGCCTCGCGGTCACCGCGGCCGGCGAGGTCGTCGACGGCGACCAGATGATGGCCATCCTCGCCCTGGCGATGCGCGACGCGGGCACGCTCACCGACGACACCCTGGTCGCCACGGTCATGAGCAACCTCGGCCTGCGCCTGGCCATGAAGCAGGCCGGGATCAGGCTGATCGAGACCAAGGTCGGCGACCGGTACGTGCTGGAGGAGCTCAACGCGAACGGCTACGCCCTCGGCGGCGAGCAGAGCGGGCACATCGTCATGCCGGCGTTCGCGACCACGGGCGACGGCGTCCTCACCGGCCTGCACCTGATGGCGACGATCGCCGCCTCCGGCAAGAGCCTGGCCGACCTGGCCGCGGTCGTGCACAAGCTGCCCCAGGTCCTCATCAACGTCAAGGTCAAGGACCGGGAGGCGGGTGCGCAGGCCCCGACGGTCCAGGCCGCCGTGGCGCTGGCCGAGGCCGAGCTGGGCGAGACGGGCCGGGTGCTGCTGCGGCCCTCCGGCACCGAGCCGCTCGTGCGGGTCATGGTCGAGGCGGAGACCGAGGAGCAGGCGCGGGCGGTCGCCGAGCGCGTCGCGGACGAGGTGCGGGCGGCCAGCCCGGCCTGATCCATCCCCGGGGTTTCGCTCGCCGGCCGCGCCTTTTCCGGGCGCGGCCGGTGCTGTTTCACGCGGCCAGGGTGCGCAGCCGGCGGGCGGCCTCGTCGATGACGTCCTCCCGCTTGCAGAACGCGAAGCGAATCAGCCGCCGCCCGTGCTCGGGGTGGTCGTAGAACACCTGGGTCGGCACCGCCACGACGCCGCAGCGCTCCGGCAGCGCACGGCAGAACTCGACGCCGTCCGTGCCGCCCAGCGGGGTGATGTCGGCGGTCACGAAGTAGGTGCCGTCCGACGGCAGGACCCCGAACCCGGCGTCGGTCAGGCCCGCCACCAGCCGGTCCCGCCGGGCCTGCATCCCGTCGCGGAACCCGGTGAAATAGCCGCCGGGCAGCTCGAGCGCCACCGCGATGGCGGGCTGCAGCGGCCCCGCGTTGACGAACGTCAGGAACTGCTTGACCCGGGTGACCGCGGAGACGAGCCGCGCCGGCCCGGTGGCCCAGCCGACCTTCCAGCCGGTGCACGAGAACGTCTTGCCGGCCGACGAGATCCGCAGGGTCCGCTCGCGCATGCCCGGCAGCGTGGCGAGCGGGACGTGCGGGGCGGCCGCGTCGGTGAAGACCAGGTGCTCGTAGACCTCGTCGGTCACCGCGTGGACGTCGTGCTCCCGGCACAGGCCCGCGATCAGCTCCAGCTCGGCGCCGGTGAAGACCTTGCCGGTGGGGTTGTGCGGGGTGTTGAGCAGCACGAGCCGGGTGCGCGGGCCGAACGCGGCGCGCAGCTCGCCCTCGTCGAAGGCGTAGCGCCCGTCCGGGCCCGGCCGCAGCGCGACCGGCCTGCGCACGGCGCCGGCGAGCGCGATCGAGGCGGCGTACGAGTCGTAGAAGGGCTCGAAGCACACCACCTCGTCGCCCGGCTCGCAGAGCGCCAGCACCGCCGCGGCGATGGCCTCGGTGGCGCCGGCGGTCACCACGATCTCGGTCGCAGGGTCCCGCTCGAGGCCCCAGAACCGCCGCTCGTGCCCGGCGATCGCCTCGCGCAGGGCGGGGATGCCGGGCAGCGGCGGGTACTGGTTGGCGCCGGAGCGCAGGGCCTCGGCGGCGGCCGCGAGCATCTCCGGCGGCCCGTCGGTGTCGGGGAAGCCCTGGCCCAGGTTCACCGACCCGGTCCGCGCGGCGAGCGCGGACATCTCGGAGAAGATCGTGGTGCCGAACGGGCGCATGCGGGCGATCAAAGGGTCCGTCACGCCCTTGTTAATACACCGCCTTGGTGCAGCTCGCCGTGGCGAAGCGGCCGGTGCTGGTCTTCTGCGCCACCTCGTCGCCGTCGACCTCCGCGCTGCAGGAGATCGTGCCCTCGTCGAGGCCGGCCCGCACCGCCACCACGGAGACGATGTAGGGCCCCTGCATGGTGATCTCCTTGCGCCAGGGCAGCTGGACGTTGTTCTCCTGCTTCGGCCCGCCGTCGGTGCCGTCGAGGTAGACGATCGAGACCGGGCCGTCGCCGGTGATCTCGTAGCGCACCTCGAGCTCCTCGCCGGGCTCGACGCCTCCGCCGGGCACCCCGGTCGGCAGCGTCGGCAGGTCCGTGGGCAGGGTCGGCAGGTCCGTCGGCAGCTCGAGCGGCGGGACGGTGGGCAGCGAGTCGATGGTCTCCTGCGCCTTCTCGCCGGCCCGGTTGAACAGCAGCACCACCGAGGTGACGCCGCCCGCGCACAGCAGCAGGGTCA
>CAKUMG010000586.1 GCA_934667465.1 uncultured Actinoplanes sp.
ACCGCACGCCGACCCTGCAGCGGATCCGGCTCGGCGCCGGGCCCGACGGCACCCTGACCGCGATCTCGCACGAGGCCGTCGAGCAGACCTCCCGGATCTTCGAGTTCGCCGAGCAGACCGCCGTCGTCTCCCGCCACATGTACGCGGCCGCGAACCGTCGCACCGGCCACCAGCTCGTCCGCCTCGACATGCCCACCCCGCGCTGGATGCGTGCCCCCGGCGAGGCACCCGGCATGCTCGGGCTCGAGTGCGCGATGGACGAGCTCGCCGTCGAGCTGGGGATGGACCCGATCGAGCTGCGCATCCGCAACGAGCCGGACGCCGAGCCGGAGAGCGGCGTGCCGTTCACCAGCCGGCACTACGTCGAATGCCTGCGCGAGGGCGCCCGCCGCTTCGGCTGGGAGGGTCGCGACCACCGACCCCGGATGCGCCGCGAGGGGCAGTGGTGGATCGGCACCGGCGTCGCGGGCGCCACCTATCCGACGATGGCCCAGCCGTCCGTCGCCCGCGTGCGGCTCGACCCCGACGGCTCCGCCGAGGTCGCCATCGCCGCCTCCGACATCGGCACGGGCGCGCGCACCATCCTGACCCAGATCGCCGCCGACGAGCTGGGCCTGCCGCCGTCCCGCGTGCGGGTCCGGATCGGCGACAGCACGCTGCCGATGGCGTCCGTCGCGGGCGGCTCCTCCGGCAGCGCCTCCTGGGGCTGGGCCGTCACCGGCGCCTGCCGGCAGCTCCGTTCGGAAGGCTCGTCCGAGGCCACGTTCGACAGCACCGAGCTCATCAAGCAGCAGGAGAAGGACGGCAAGCACGCCTTCGGCGCCCACTTCGCGGAGGTACGCGTCGACGCTGACACGGGCGAGGTCCGCGTGAGCCGGCTCCTCGGCGTCTATGCCGCGGGCCGCATCCTCAACGCCCGCACCGCGCGCAGCCAGTTCCTCGGCGGCATGACCATGGGCATGGGGATGGCGTTGCACGAGGAGGGCGTGCTCGACCCGGGCACCGGCGACTACGTCAACCATGACCTCGCCGAATATCACATCCCGGTGCACGCCGACATCGAGAGCGTCGAGGCGCACTGGCTCGAGGAGCACGACGACAAGGTCAACCCGATGGGGAGCAAGGGCATCGGCGAGATCGGCATCGTCGGATCACCGGCGGCTGTCGTCAACGCGGTGTGGCACGCGACCGGGGTGCGGGTGCGGGACCTGCCCGTGCGGCTCGACAAGCTGCTGCCCCACCTCTGACCGTCTCCGCGCCTCATTCGCGCGTCATGGGAATCCGCCGTCGGCCGTGCCCCTATAGCCGGCGGCGGGTGCCCGATTGTGCTTATCCGGGCCCGGGTGGGCGCGATTCCGGGCGTGTCCTGAAGGGGCCGGAATGGTGTGGCGCGCGCCGCCTTTCCGACGGCACCGCCGTTTCGGTAGTGCCGTCGGTGCGGGCGCGGCTCAGCGCTTGCTGTGGTAAGCCTCGACGATCGAACTCGGGATGCGCCCGCGCTCGGAGACCTCGTAGCCGTTCTGGGTCGCCCACTCGCGGATCGCCTGGTTCTGGTCGCGGGTGGCGCGGCCGGTGCTGACCCCGGCGCCCCGGCGGACCGCGCGGGTCTCGCCGTTGTTGCGGCCCACGCGGGTCGCGACGTTGAGGTAGGGGTCGAGAACCTTGCGCAGTTTTCCGGCGTTCTTCTCCGACAGGTCGATCGTGTAGTTCACCCCGTCGAGTCCGAACTCGACGGTCCGGTCCGCCTCGCCGCCGTCGAGGTCGTCGGTCAGAAGGGTGATTACCTGCTTGGCCATGTGTTGTCGCTCCTGTGGCGGTGCCATTGTTCCGGGTATTCCTGCACCTTTCATTCTGGCGCGCCGACGGGGCCGTGGCAAATGGCGGGCCGCGCATGTCGCGGATCGACCGGGGTTATTCGGTGCCTTCGGTCGGGGCCGGCGCCGGGCGGCCCGCAAAATCGCGTCACCACCCGGGCCGCGGTTTTACGCACCGGGGCGCCCCGGTGCACAAAACCGTGTGCCCCCGGTACGCAAAACCGCGGGCCGCCTCGGCGGCCCGCGGAATCAGGAAACAGTCCGGCAACATTCCGATGGGGTAGAGCCGTTCGTTGTCCCGGGCCCTCGGGGCCGGGGCGCGGCGCTGGTCAGGCGCGCTGCGCGCCGTCGTACACCTGCCACGCGACATCCCGGAAGTAGGCGAAGTACGCGTCACCCCAGCTCCCGAAATAGCTCGCGGTCTGCACCGCGGAACCGTCGGGCTGATAGTTCACGATGAACGAGCCCCCGCTGGCCCCGCCGGACATTCCGAAGCAGTCCCGGATCCGCACCCCGCCCGCCGGGCCGTCGAGCGGCTGCCCCTCGCACCACACCGCGTAATCGACAGCCGCGGGCAGCCCGATCGCGTGCGCATAGTTGTTGGTCGGCCAGTTGAACCCGATCCCGGACCCGCCGACGACGTCCTGCACGTGCGCATTGGCGTTCCCGCCCCGGTTGAGCACGATGAAGGCGTTGTCGCCGCCCGGCCCGGTGTCGTCGATGCGCCACCCGGCCGACCGCCACGTCCACCACCCGTACGGCGCATTGCCCCGGTTGTAGGCGGGCGCGAACCGGAAGTTCTGGAACACCTTCCCGGCGCCCACGTCGGCGACGCAGTGCCGCGCCGTGGCGATGACGTCGCGGTTCGCGGCCGACACCACATTGGCGCTGCACACGAAGTCACCGACCCCGGGATTCGTGAAGAACAAACGTCCGTTCGTGACCCATTCGCTGGCCTTCGTCTGCGCCCCGGCCGGCGGCGTGGCGTGCACGAACCGCTGTTTCCCGACCGGCTCGGCCTCGGCCGCCGCGGTGTCGAGGGAAAAGGCGGGCTTGGGTACGGGTTTCGCGGCGGCCACCCGCTCCTCGGTCCAGTACGAATCGACAGCCGCTTTCGAGGCCCGGTTGACGGCGGTCGCGGTGGCGGGCGGCTCCGCCGGTGGCTCTGCTTGAGCGGCGGCCGGTGTCAGCACGGAAGCCGCCACGAGGACGGCGAGTGCGAGAACGCGCATGGGGACTCCCCGGGGGTAGGGAACAGTACCCTCAGGGAATCACGGATGTCTATATCTAAACAAGCCTTACAAGTTTGTCCGGTCCGCCCGGCGGCCTGCCGGCGAGGGCGGGTGCGTCACATATCCGGTCTTGATGTCGCCCGCGAAGCCGCACGCCCGATAGAACGCGTGCGTCGACTCCTGCTTCGAGCTTGTCAGCAGCATCGCCTTGTAACAGCCCGCCTCCCAGGCGGCCGCCAGCGTCGCGGCCATGATCCGCTTGCCCGCCCCGGAACCCCGGCGCGCCTCGTCGACGACGACGTTCTCGATGACCGCGTACGGCGCACCGTTGCGCGTCAGGTTCGGGATGAGGTTCAGATACGTCGTGGCGACGACCTCGCCCGCCTCCTCGAGAACCAGCAGGCGCAGCAACGGCGAGTCGAGGATCCGCCCGAACGTCGCGGCCGCCGCCTCGGACGACAGCACCGGATCGTCCGGGTTCAGCTGGCCGTAGAGCCGCAGCACCGCCGCCAGGTCATCGGGCCCGGCCTCCCTGATGCTCATGCGCCGAACACTCCCTCCGTGTGACTGACCAACACCCTAGGCAAACGCCGAAACGGCGGAGGTGAGCCGCGCGGCCGGCTCGGTCAGGTTCAGCACCCGGGTCAGGGTCCGCGCCGCCTCCTCGTCCTCGGCTGCCTGGGCGCGGACCAGGTCACCCCCGGGGAAGCGCAGGCCGTTGCCGGCGGTCAGGGCCCACGGTTCGTCGATCAGGGCGCCCGCCTCGGCCCGGAACCGCTGCCCGAGACCCCCGGCCGACTCCGCCAAGGCGAGCAGGAGCTGCGCCTGCATCGCCGCCAGCGTCACACCCTGCGCCGAGAACGGGTTCGACGAGCACAGGGCGTCGCCGAGCACGAGATAGCCCGCGGGGAACCGGTCGAGCAGCTCGTAGCGACGCCGGTACGCGTAGGGGAACCGCATCATCGCGGGGTCGCCGATCGGCTCCGCGTCGCGCAGCACCTCGGCCACGTCGGGGTTCGGCAGGTCCGAGGCCCAGGCCAGCATGCCCTCGTGCGTGGTGGGCGGCGTCTCCCCGGCCCACCCGTGCAGCGAGACGAGAAACGTGCCGCCCTCCTGGCGTACGACGGAACCGCCCTTGTCCTCGCCGGCAATCGGCGCGGAGATCCCGCCGAGGCGACCGTCCAGATGCGTCGCCGTCGCCCGGAAGCGTTGCGACACATAGGTCCCGCCGACCTCGACGGTCTCCTCGGGCGCGGCGGCGTAGCCCAGGGCCCGCAGCCACGCCGGCGTCCGTGAGCCGCGCCCCGCCGCGTCGACCACCAGGTCCACGTCCTCGATGGCGCGCGTGCGGCCCGCGGAGGTGATCGTCACCCCGGTGACCCGCCCGCGAGCGGCGTCGGTCAGCAGCCCGGTGGCGGTGCTCGACCCCGCGATCAGGACCCCGGGCAGCGCCTCGACCCGCCGTCGTACGGTCCGCTCCAGCAGGGGCCGGCTCGCCGCGACCCCGATCAGCCCGGACTCGGCGGGGGTGAGCAGCCGCCCGTCCACGTACGAGTGCAGGTCTTTGAGGACGTCGCCCAGCAGCGCCCCGCTCCGGACCAGCTCACCCGTGATCCCCGCGAACAGCTCCTCCATGATCCGCGAACCGCGGGTGAGCACGATCTGGGCGTGCCGCCCCTGCGGGACCTGCCGCCGCGGCCGCAGTCCGGAGGGCA
>CAKUMG010000587.1 GCA_934667465.1 uncultured Actinoplanes sp.
GCGCGGCTCGATCCGGAACGGCCCGCGCCAACCGAGCACGAGCGCGCGGCTCGATCCGGAACGGCCCGCGCCAACCGGGCTCGCGGCGCGCGCGGCTCGATCGGGAGCCGGCACAACGGCCCTGCTGATCCTCAACCCGGCCACCGCCCGGACCTGCGCGAAGCGGGGCTCAGGCGCGCGCCCGCAGGACCAGGTGAACCGGGACAGCGTGGCCGAGGACGCCGAGGGCGCCGCCGAGCAGGGGCCAGATCAGCCACGGGTACCAGACGCCGGCGGTCAGGGCGACCGTCAGCCACACGCCGGTGACCACCAGGGCCATCGCGAGGTAGGCGGCGACGTGGATCCGGACGCCGAGGCGGGCACCGGCGGCGCGGCGGGCCCGGGTCTGCGGGTCGTGGCGGCTCAGCTGGTCGCGGGGCAGGTCGGCGGTGAGATGGGCGAGGTCGGCGGCGGTGGTCGCCGTCATCGCACGGGCCAGGCGGTCGTCGTAGTCGGTGAGGGTGAGGTAGCCGAGGCTGAGCGCGACGCCCAGCTGGCGGCCGGTGCGCTCGCGGTCGGCGGTGCCGGCGCGCAGCACGGTGTCCACGGTCATGATCGGATCCTTTCCGCGAAGATCTCAGCGAGGTGGCGGGCGGTGGCGCCCGGTGCGGCGGCGCCCAGGGCACCGTCGCGGGTGAGGATGACCAGGCCGTGCACGAGAGCCCAGCTGATCATGGTGAGCGACTCGTCGTCGGTGACCGCCTTGAGCCGCGCGAGCGACGACTCCTGGGCGGCGCGCAGCGCGGGGTCGCCGGTGTGCAGTTCGCTCGGCCGGAACATCAGGTCGAACAGGGCGGGGTGGGCCAGCCCGAAGTCGATGTAGGCGCGGCCGAGCGAGGCCAGCCCCGGCTCCGCCACGCGGTCCAGGGCCTCGGCCAGCGCCGCGAACCCGTCGGTGGCGATCGCGGTCAGCAGCGCCGACCGGTCGGGGAAGTGGAGTTTCGGCGCGGCGTGCGAGACGCCGGCCCGCCGCGCCACGGCCCGCAGGCTGATCCCGGCGTGGCCGTGTTCGTCGAGCTCGGTCCGCGCCGCGGTGAGCAAGTCCTCGCGTACACCCATGTCCGGCCCTCCTTGACAGTGACAAGCACCAGCCTGGCACGGGCCGCTTGACAGTGTCAAGAGGGTTTGTGACGGGGCGCTCCGGGCACCACAGCAACCATGACGAACAAGGACGACATCGGACACGGGGCCTACGGCGAGGGCGTGCTGGACGAGCCGAGCACCTACCGGCCGGAGAAGGGCGACGACGCCGACGGGCTGTCGAGCACGTACGCGGCCGGCACCGACACGGAGCAGCTGGTCGACGGCGGACCCGGCCCGGCGGACGGCGGCATCATGACGACGACCGGCGGGAACGCGGGGCCGAACAGCTTCCGGCCGAAGGCGCGGCACGGGCAGGGCGTGGCACCCACCACGACCGGCGACGCGACCACCGGCGCGATGGACTCGTCGACCAGCGCCTCCACCAGCGACGCCACCACCAGCGCGATCGACTGAGAGAGCCGCTACCCTCGTCGCCGATGAGAGCACTGATTCAGACGGTCAGCCGGGCGAGTGTCACCGTCGACGGCGAGGTGGTCGGGCAGATCGGCGACGGGCTGCTCGTGCTGCTCGGGGTCACCCACGACGACACCGCGGCCACCGCGGAGACCATGGCCCGCAAGGTGCACGACATGCGCATCCTCGAGGGCGAGCGCTCGGCCGCCGACGCGGGAGCTCCACTGCTGGTGGTGAGTCAGTTCACCCTGTACGGAGACGCGCGCAAGGGCCGCCGCCCGACCTGGTCGGCGGCGGCGCCCGCGGAGGTGGCCGAGCCGCTGGTCACCGCGTTCGTGGCGGCGCTGCGCGAGCGGGGAGCCACGGTCGAGACCGGGCGGTTCCGGACCCACATGCTCGTGGAGAGCGTGAACGTGGGCCCGAACACCGTGATCCTGGAGCTTTGATCGCGCGCGGGTGACCCGTACGCAACTCTTGGAAAGCCTCTAGAAGAAGCCGCGGCGCTGGGCCGACTGCTGCAGCCAGTTGTTCAGCTGCGCCGTCCAGTCGACCTGGTCGACCGTGTTGTAGTCGACGTCGAAACGCCCGAACGCGTCGCGGCCCTCGGTGAAGAGCCCGCCGCGCTTGTCGATCTCGAGCACCACCTGGAGCTGGTGCGGCGTCGGCAGGAACGTGACCTCGAGCTGGGAGATGCCGTGCGCGAACTGCGACGGCGGATAGAACTCGATCTCCTGATAGAACGGCAACTGCTGCTGTACGCCGTAGACGCGGCCGCGCTCGACGTCGGCGCGGCTGAAGCGGAAGCCCAGCCGCAGGAACGCGTCCAGGATCCGCTCCTGGGCCGGCAGCGGGTGGACGGCCACGGCGTCCAGGTCACCCTTGTCGACGGCGCGGGCGACTTCGAGCTCCGTACGCAGACCCATCGTCATGCCGTGCAGATGCTGCCCGTACACCTCGGTGATCGGCGTCTCCCACGGGACGTCGAACCGGAACGGGACGTCGTAGCGGGCGCCGGCGTCCAGCTTGAACGAACCGGTGAGCCGCTGCCGGTGGAACTCCTGGTCGGTGTTGAACTCGCTGTCGCCGCTCTCCACCTCGACGCGGGTCTGCAGCCCGATCGCGAGGTATTCGATGTCGACGGGGTGCTCGCCGCCGATCACGTGCACCTGGCCCTCCAGGTAGCCGCCCGGACGGCAGTTGGGGTTCGCGAGCACGGTCTCGACGGACGGACCGCCGACACCCATCGCCTGCATCAGCCGTTTGAAGACCACGGGACCTCCTCGTCGCAACGCTCTCGGCGAAGGCTACCGGCTCCGGACAACCGGCGAAGCGCTTCCGCCTGCGAATTCGGGCGCTCCCGCGGCGTACGGAAAAGGGGGTAAACCATCACGGAAAGGCCCGTTCGGGCTCAGGGTTATCCCTGATTCATGCCACCTCGGTCCCGGCCTCACCTCCGCTTAACGCCTCGACAGCCAAACTTTGATCACCGGCGCGACAAGCGTCGGCGAAGCACCACTCGAGGTGAACGCGGGGAGGGGACTGAAAGGTGGTCCTGCAGATGAAGGCGACGGAGTCCACGGCGGCAGCGGCTGCCGAGAACATCATGACCGATGGTGTCGAGCACCTGACCGACCTGGACGCGACCGACGAGCGGGGAGTGTCCGCGGACCTGGTCCGCGCCTACCTCAACGGCATCGGCCGGACGCGTCTGCTCACCGCCGTCGAGGAGGTCGAGCTCTCCAAGCGGATCGAAGCCGGCCTCTACGCGGACGAGAAGCTCCCGGCGGCCGGCCCCGAGCTGGCGCCGCTGCTCCGCATCATCGTGGCCGAGGGCCGCGCCGCGAAGAACCACCTGCTCGAGGCGAACCTCCGCCTGGTGGTCAGCATCGCGAAGCGCTACACCGGCCGCGGCATGGCGTTCCTGGACCTCATCCAGGAGGGCAACCTGGGCCTCATCCGCGCGGTCGAGAAGTTCGACTACACCAAGGGCTACAAGTTCTCGACGTACGCGACGTGGTGGATCCGCCAGGCCATCACCCGCGCCATGGCCGACCAGGCCCGCACCATCCGCATCCCGGTGCACATGGTCGAGCAGGTCAACCGCATGGTCCGCGCCCGCCGCGACCTCGCCGCCTCGCTGGGCCGCGAGCCGAGCGTCGCCGAGATCGCCAAGGCCATGGACGTGCCGGAGTTCCAGATCATCGAGCTGATCTCCTACGACCGCGAGCCGGTCAGCCTCGACCAGGCCGTCGGCGAGGACGGCGAGAGCGCCCTCGGTGACTTCGTCGCCGCCGTCGACCCCAACGTCGACCCGGGCGCCACGGTCTCCCGCGGCGAGCTGCGCAGCGAGGTCGAGATCGTCCTGGCCACGCTCTCCGAGCGCGAGTCCGCGGTCATCCGCCTCCGCTTCGGCCTCGACGACGGCCGCCAGCGCACCCTCGACGAGGTCGGCCGCGAGTTCGGCCTGAGCCGCGAGCGCATCCGCCAGATCGAGAAGGTCACCATGTCCAAGCTCCGCGACCCGGAGCGCGCCAAGCGCCTCGAGGCGTACGCCGGCTGACCTCCGTCCCCCAGGCCGGTCGCGGTTCGCGGCCGGCCTTTCGCACTCCCCTCCCCGGTGGCGTGGTCTTCGTGCGCGAGCCGCGCACCGAGCCCCACGGGCGGGTCGCGGTCTTCCTCGACATCGCCGGCAACCGCTGGGACCTCCTCGGCGCCGCTACCGGCTGAACAACGTCACGTCGCTCGCGGTCGCCACCACCAGGGTCCTGCCGGAAGGCGAGAACCCGGCCGCACGCAGCTCGCCGTGCCCCTCGTCGTCGAAGACGTGCCACCACGTCCCGCCGGCCGGCCCCTCGTTGGCCCCGCCGTCGCCGGACAGGATCACTCTGTGGTGCGGCCACTCCGGCGCCACCACGTCGATGGTCCAGCCGTCCTCCGTCGTCGCGTGCAGCCCGCCCCCGAACAGCCCGGCGATCGGCACCCGCGTGCCCGCCAGAACCCCGATCCCCGGGCAGGCCAGATCGGGACCCTCCGGAGTGGACACCTCGGCATCGGGGTCGCGGTCGCGGGCCAGCCTGGCGCCGGTCGCCGCGTCGAACAGCCCGAAGCCGGCCATCGACACGGCCATCAGCAGGTCCGCGCCGGTGCCGGGATGCACGCCGAAACCGACTCCCTGCAGCCCGCCCACCGCGATGTAGGAACCCGGGC
>CAKUMG010000588.1 GCA_934667465.1 uncultured Actinoplanes sp.
CGCCCAGCCGTCCCGCGCCCGCGCCGCCGCTCGGACCGCGACCGCCCCGGTCGCCCGGCCGTCCCGAGTCGGGGTGGCCGGGCACCGGAGCCCACCGACGACCTACTCGTGCGCGATCGCCCCCAGCACGTTCAACCGCGCCGCCCGGATCGCCGGCACCACCGCCGCGATCACCCCGACCAGCGCGGCCAGCAGCAGATACGTGCCCATCCGCGGCCACGGCAGCACCGTGTCCGTGAAGCCCTCGTTCTCCAGCGCGCGTACCGCCGCCAGCCCCATGCCCGAGCCGACCACGACCCCCAGCAGCGCGCCGAAGACGCTGATCACCACCGCCTCGACCGTGATCATGCGCATGGTCTGGGCGCGGCCCAGGCCGACCGCGCGAAGCAGGCCCAGTTCGCGGGTGCGTTCCAGGACCGAGAGGGCGAGCGTGTTGACGACGCCCAGGACCGCGATGAGGATCGCCAGCGCCAGCAGGATCTGGATCATGGTGATGACGGTGTCGATCAGGGCCGCCTGCTGGTCGACGAACGTGCTCACGTCGGTGGCCGACACCTCCGGGCTGTCCGCGAGCAGCGCCTTGACCTGCGGCAGGACCGCGCCGATCGCGGCGCCGTCGTCGAGGCGCACGAGACCCATGACCGGTTGCGGGATGGCGAAACCGTCGATGGCGCCGGCCGGCAGGAAGATGCTGCCCGGCAGGTCCTCGTCAGTGAACGTCGCCGCAACCGTGTAGGTGGCCGGGTCCCCGCGTGACGTCTGCACCTCGACCTTCGTGCCGGGCTGCCAGCCGCGCTCGGTGGCCGTGGACCGGTCGACGACCATCTGGTCCGGTCGCAGCGTGGTCAGCCCGGACGTGCCCGTGCCGAACGTGCGGGCGAGCTGGGCTAGGTCGTCGCTCGCGGCGATGTACTCCTGCTTGCCGTCGAGGGTCGCCTGGTCGTTCCAGAGACCCCCGGCGGCCTGCACACCGGGCAGTTCCCGGGCCTCGGTCAGCACCTTCGTGTCGTACGTGGGCGGTCGCGGGCCGCTCTGGTCGCCGCTGATGACGATCTCCGCCTTGACCACCCGCGCGGCCTCGGTCCTGATGCTGCTCTTGGCCGATTCCATGACCACGGTGACGCCCGTGACCAGCGCGATGCCGACCATGAGGGCGGCGGCGGTGATGGCCGTACGCCGCGGGTTGCGCCCCGAGTTGAGCCGTCCCAGCCGCCCCGGCAGCGACCAGGCGAACAGCCGCCCGAGCAGCCCCACGACCGGCCGGCTGACCAGCGGCGTGAGCAGCGCGACCCCGATGAACGTGACCAGGATCCCGCCCAGGATCAGCCACAGCGCGGTGCCGCCCGCGTCGGCGAACAGGCCCGTGCCCAGCAGCGCCGCCCCGGCCGAGGTGATCACGCCGCCCGCCACGCTGAGCCGGGTGAGCGGCCGGTCGGGCGTGGCGACGTCCTGCATGGCCGCGATCGGCGGGATCCGCGAGGCGCGCAGCGCGGGCAGGACCGCTGCGACGACCGTGACCAGGATGCCGATCGTGAACGAGCTGACCACCGCGGCGAGCGGCAGCCCCGGCGCGACCAGGTCGAGACCCCCGGCGAACTGCCCGAAAAGGTACGCCAGCCCGACGCCGACCCCGTACCCGGCGGCCAGGCCGAGCACCGCCGCGAGCAGCCCGATGATCACCGCCTCGAGCAGCACCGAGCCGATCATCTGGCCCCGGCTCGCGCCCAGCGCCCGCATCAGGGCCAGCTCCCGGGTGCGCTGCGCCACGACGATCGAGAACGTGTTCAGGATCAGGAAGATGCCCACGAACAGCGCCACCCCGGAGAAGCCGAGCAGGATCTGACCGAAGAAGCCCAGCCCCTCCTTGAGGTCCGCGGCATTGTCCTCGGCGAGTTGCTTTCCGGTCTTGACCTCGTACGCGGCGCCGAGCGCGCCGCCGATCCGGTCGCGCAGCGCCTCCGGGGTGACACCGTCGGCCGCCCGGACCCGGACCGAGCTGTACGCGTCGGCCTCCCCGAGCACGAGCCGCTGCGCCACCGGCACGGTGAACGCGACCTCCTGGATGCCGCCGAGGCTGTCGCGCCCGCCCGCGTACCCCCAGATCCCGACGAGCGTGAACTCCTTCTTGGGCTCGATTGTCAGCACCCCGACCCGGTCACCGACCTCGATCCCGGCAGCCTCGGCCACAGTCGCGTTGACGGCGATCTCGTCGTCGGCCGCCGGCCCGCGCCCCGCGCGCAGCTGCACGAGGTCGTCCTCGCCGGTCCACGCGGTGCCCAGCCGGGGCGGGCCGGTCGAGGGCAGGACCTTGCCGTCGCTGCCGATGACCCGCGTGCCGTCCGCCTCCACGAGCGCGGTCGCGGAGCGTACCCCCGCAATGGTCTTGATCTGCTCCACCGCCGCGGCCGGCAGCGGCGCCGCGGTCTCCTCACCCTCGAACTCGGAGATCTCGACCTTGGGCTTGGCGGTCACGGCCACGTCCGTCGTGGCATAGGCGCCGGAGAAAAGCTCGTCGAAGGTACGCCCCAGCGAGTCCGTCAGCACGAACGAGCCCGCGACGAACATCACCCCGAGGACCACCGCGAGCCCGGACAGCACCAGCCGGACCTTGCGGGCGAGCAGGCTCTTCAGTGTGGCGCGGAACATCAGAGCATCACCGGCTCGCCGTACGAGTCCAGCCGCTTCATCATGTCGAGGACGGTCTCGGCGGTCGGGTCGCGCAACTCGTCGACGATCTCTCCGTCGGCCAGGAACACGACCCGGTCCGCGTAGCTCGCGGCGACCGGATCGTGGGTGACCATGACGATTGTCTGATTGTGCTCACGCACGCTGGCGCGCAGGAACGCCAGCACCTCCGAGCCCGACCGCGAGTCCAGGTTGCCGGTCGGCTCGTCGGCGAAGATCACATCCGGGCGCCCGACCAGCGCCCGCGCGCACGCCACCCGCTGCTGCTGGCCGCCGGAGAGCTGCGCCGGCCGGTGCGACAACCGGTCCCGCAGGCCCACGGTGTCGATGACCACGTCCCACCACTGCGGATCCGGCTTGCGCCCGGCGATGTCGAGCGGCAGCCTGATGTTCTCCGCCGCGCTGAGCGTCGGCAGCAGGTTGAACTGCTGGAAGATGAAACCGACCCGGTCGCGCCGCAACCGGGTCAGCGCCTTGTCACCGAGCCCGCTGACCTGCGTCCCGCCCAGGTGCACGGTGCCGCGGTCCACGCTGTCGAGCCCGGCCAGGCAATGCATCAGCGTGGACTTGCCGCTGCCGGAGGGCCCCATGATCGCCGTGAATCTGCCGCGCGTGAACTCGGCACTGACGCCGCGCAGGGCGACCACGCGCGCCTCGCCCGACCCGTACACCTTCCACACCTCGTCCGCCCGCGCGGCGATCGGCTCGCCGGTCCTCGTCGCTGTCACTGTGCTCTCCCGCTCGTCGTCGTCGGGAACGCCGGCGAACCCCGTGGCCCCGCCGTGCCGCTCCCGCTTCCCGTGGCGCTGCTGTGCCGCGCCTGCTTTCCGTGGCGCTGTCGTGCCGGGCCCGCTTTCCGTGGGGCCGCTGTGCCGCGTTGCTCCCGGGGCCGCTGCCGTGCTGCTCACGCTTCCCGTGGCAGTGCCTTATCGGGTACGCCTTGCAATGCACTGCCATGCCGCGTCCGCTTTGCTCTGTTCGCTTCGCGGGGCGGTGCCGTCCGGTTCGCTTCACTGTGCGCGGTCGTGTCGCGCCCGTTTCGCGGTGCGCCGGCCCGTCGCTCGCCCGTGCCACGCGCAGTTCCATGGCACCGGTCGGTGCACAGTGCTCAGTCTTGTGAGGAAAGCGCTTCCGGGCGTCAGCCTGACGTCGTACGTCGCTACGGAGATCTGGTGGGGGACACCCCCCACCAGATGTCAGGGTTGACCCGGACAGCCGGTCTGGACCCCGTGCCGAAATACGCCCGGCGGACGGTCTGGCCTCTGTCCCGGGCCACGCCTGGCGGGCGGTCAGGAACCGGGGCGGATCAGCCCGGTCTCGTAGGCGAGCACCACGGCCTGCACCCGGTCGCGTACGCCCAGTTTGGTCAGCACGTGCCCGACGTGCGTCTTCACGGTCGTCTCACTGACCGTCAGCGCCCGCGCGATCTCGGCGTTGGAGTGCCCCCGCGCGACGTGCACGAGCACCTCCCGCTCACGCTCGGTCAGCGCCTCCAGCGGCGGCGCGCCCGGGCTGTCCTCCGCGACGGGCAGCAACTCGGCGACCCGGGCCAGCAACCGCCCCAGCACCAGCGGCGCCACGACCGCGCCCCCGGCCGCCACCGTACGCACGGCCGCGACCAGCTCCCCGGGCGGCACATCCTTCCCGAGGAACCCGGCGGCGCCCGCAGCCACGGCCCCGAGCACGTGCTCCTCCCCACCATGTCCGGTAAGGATCAGCACCCGCACGGGCAGCCCCGACCCGGCGATACTCCGCGTCGCGGCGAGACCGTCCACCCGGGGCAGCCGCAGATCCATCACGACCACATCGGGCAGCAGCCGCCGAGCCAGATCGACCGCCTCGACCCCGTCCCGCGCCTCCCCGACCACGGTCAACCCGCCGGCCCCCGCGAACACCGCCCGCAACCCGGCCCGCAACATCGGCTGATCGTCGGCGAGCAACACCCGCACGGCCCGGGCGACGTCCGCCCCGTTGACAGCCCGCCCCCCGCCACCGCCACCCGCCGTCACCCGCACACCCTCCCGCGCAAGCCACTCAGGGCGCTCACCCTATGCG
>CAKUMG010000589.1 GCA_934667465.1 uncultured Actinoplanes sp.
ACCCATGCCTCGGGAGGAGCCCCTGCGCGATGCGGCTTGAGGAAGCGGTCCGGCATGGCGAGGCGGAGACGGACGCGGCGGCGCCCGAGCACCCCTTCGCCCCCTATATCCGCACCCTCGGCCGCGGCCCCGGCCGCTCCCGCTCCCTGACGCGGGAGGAGGGGAGGGAGGCGCTGCGGATGGTGCTCGCGGGGGAGGCGGACCCGACGGCGCCCGCATCGGCGGTGATCTTCGCCTCGTCGGCGGCGGTGAGCGGCTGCCCGCCGCGGCTGTAGACGATCAGCGCGGGGTTGTCCTCACCCGACGGCAGCTGCCGCAGCAGCTCGGCCACCCGCGTCGATTCGGCGCCCTCGGGCAGCGTGGCGGTGGGATCGTTCGAGGTCCGGACGGATCCGGCCAGCGCGATGACCGCGCCGGCCGCCACGACGGCGACCACCAGCACGATCCAGGCCGTCAGGCGTCCGGTCAGGGTGCGTAACACGAGGTTTCCTCTCCACCGTCAAGTATCTCGACCATCGAGATTCTCCGTCAGGCGGAAAATCTCTGCAACACTGGGGTACGTGTACCGGGTGGCGAGGACGGAGCGGGACCGGCTCCGCGAGCAGATCGTGCGGCTCCAGCAGGCGTACAGCGTGCGGTCCCAGCACGTCGGCCAGGCGTTCGCGCAGCGCCACGGGCTGCATCACACGGACCTGCAGGCGTTGATCGCCGTGATGCACGCCGACAAGCGCGACGACCCGCTGACGCCGGGGCGGCTCGGCGAGGAGCTCGGGCTGTCGTCGGGCGCCACGACCGCGGTCATCGACCGGCTCGAGCGGGCCGGGCACCTGCGGCGCAGCCGCGAGAGCGCGGACCGGCGCATGGTGCACCTGCGCTACGGCGAGCCGGGGATGGAGCTGGCCAAGGAGTTCTTCGGCCCGCTGGGGGAGCGGCTCGACGGCGTGCTGACCGGCTTCGACGATGCGGAGCTGGCGACGGTCGTGCGCTTCCTCGCCGGGATGGAGCAGGCGCTGGCCGAGCACGTCACGGACGTCCGCTCGGCACCATGAGGCCCCCGGCGTGCCGCGCCGCCGGGGACCCCGAGGCGGCTAGCGTTCCACCGGCCGCATCCAGCTGACGGTGATCGAGTCCACCTCCACCATCCCGGCGATCGCGGCGCCGTAGGCCCGCAGGTGCGGCTGCGGCTCCATGCCGTGCCGCGCGAGGTCGGGACCGCAGGCCCAGCGCTCGTACAGCACGACGGTGCCGTCATCGGCGACGTGGAACTCGTACGCCTCGCAGCCGGTCTCCGCGCGTACCGGCTCGAGAATCTTGCGGACCTCGGCGAGGAACGCCTCCCGGCTGCCGGGCGTCGTTGCGAACGTGCCGACGCAGGCGACCGGCGTCGGGGAGTCGAGGATGTGCTCCGGGATGGTGATGTTCATGCGGTGAGTCAAGCGCCGGCCCGGGCCGCGCGCCAATGCCGTTCGATCATGGGGAGCTATCGTCGCGGGCATGCCCGACCTCGAAATCCGGCAGCTGACCTATCTGATCGCCGTCGCGGAGACCGGCAGCATCACCCGGGCGGCGCAGCGGCTGCTGATCACCCAGCCGGCGCTGTCGCGGGCGGTCCGGGCGCTGGAGCGCGCCGTCGGCGTCCCGCTGTTCGTCCGCCGGCCGCACGCGACCGGGCTGACCGAGGCGGGTTCGGTGCTGCTCGCCGAGGCGTACGAGATCGTGGGCCGCACCCGCCGGGCGGCCCGCCGGGCCCGCGACACGCAGACGTTGCGGGTGGCCGCCGGCGGCTGCGACATCCTGGCCGCCATGGCCGCTGCGCGGGGCTTCGGCGTACGGGTGGAGTTCGTGCCCTTCGACTGGAAGGCCGACCTCGCGGACGTGCGGTCGGGCGCGGTCGACATGGCCCTGGTGCGCGACTGCTTCGACCGGGACGGCCTGCTCCTGACCCCGCTCGCGACCGAGCCGCGGGTGATGCTGCTGGGCTCACAGCACCCCTTGGCACGGTCGGCGGCCGTGCCGGCCATTGCCGAGCTGCGGGACGAGCCGATCGCCTGCCTCCGGGGGATGTCCCGGGCGGAGCGTTCGCATTGGGCCGGTGCCGACGGGGACGAACGACCATGGCGGGCGGGCGCCGAGGTGGCGGGGGTGTCGGAGCTGGTCATCGAGCTGCGGCTGGGCCGCTCGATCGCCTTCGTGCCCGAGTCGGCGCTGCACGGCGCGTCCGTGCCTGGCATCGAGACCCGGCCGGTGGCCGGGCTGTCGCCGAGCCGGCTGGAGGCCGCCGTCGCCGGGGACGTCATGTCGCCGGCGGCCCGCGACTACCTTGCCGGCTTCGCGGTGTGAACTGCTAGGCCCAGCATTCGATCGTCGCCGCGGTGCTCGCCGCTGCCTCGGTGGTGCTGCCCTCGACGGTGTGCTGGTCCGTCAGGTCGATGACCACGGTGGTGCCCGGCGTGGTGCCGGCGGCGGCGGGCTCGGCGGAGGGCGGGGTGGCGGCGAGCGAGAACGCGGCCACGATCGCCGTCGCGGACGTCAGGGCGATCGCGAGGCGCTTGATGGTCGTCGTCATGGTCCCACTCTTGCCCCGCTCACTTGAAGGTGCAACATCAGAGCGGCTGAGAGTTCGCTGAGTCCTGGGCCGAAGGTCCTCCGGCGAGGGGGACTGGGGCACTGGGGCGGCCGGGAGCGGTGGCACAGGATCGGCGGTGACATCCCCGGGAGGAGCACCCCATGAGGTCACCGATCGTCGCCGCCACCGACGGCACCGCGCCGGGCGAGGCCGCCGTGCACTGGGCCGCCGCCGAGGCCGCGCGCCGCGATGTGCCGTTGCGGATCGTGTACGCGTACCCGCCCGCCCCCGGCGCCGCCGACATCGAGCGGCAGCTCGCCGCCGCGGTGCTCGACGCCGCCGTCGTGCAGGCCCGCACGGCCGCCGAGTCCCGCCTCGCCGTCGAGCCGGTGCCCGTGCCCGGCGACCCGGTGACCGCGCTGCTCGCCCAGACCGACGCCGCCCTGCTGGTCCTCGGCAACCGGGGACGCGGCGGGTTCACCAGCCTGCTGCTCGGCTCGGTCAGCCAGCGCGTCGCCACCCACGCCGAGGTCCCCGTGGTGGTGGTGCGCGGCCACACCGCCAACCCGGGCCCGGTCGTCGCCGGCGTCGACGACTCGCCGGCCGCCGAGGGGGTGCTCGCGGCGGCGTTCGAGGAGGCACTCGTCCGCAGCGCGCCGCTGGCGGTCGTCCGCACGTACTTCACCGCCACCCCGCTGTGGGTCGGCGACGTGCCCGCGGTGACAACCGGCGTGCCGATGCTCGACGCGCGGGAGCGGGCGCACCTCGAGGAGCAGCTCGCCCCGTGGCGCCTGCGCTACCCGGCCGTCGACGCCGAGGCCGTGGTGTCCCCGGACGGTGCCGCGGCCGTGCTGGTCGCCGTGTCGCACCGCGCGCAGCTGGTCGTGGTCGGCAGCCGCGGGCACGGCACCGTCGCCAACACGCTGCTCGGCTCGACCGGGGTGCAGCTGCTGCACCACGCCGGCTGCCCGGTGCTGATCGTCCGGGGCGCGAGCACGGCGCCGGCCCCCGCGTGACTAGCCTGCAGATATGAACGAGCCGCCCTCGCTCGGGCTCTCCCCGCTGTCCCGGGTCCGCCTCGACGAGCTGCTGCAGGAGATGCTCGACCGCGTCGGCGACGTCGTGACCAGCCGGGAACGGCTGCGCTCGCTGCTCGACGCGGTCGTCGGGATCGGCACCGACCTCGACCTGCGCAGCACCCTCGAGCGGATCGTGCAGGCGGCGTGCGCGCTGGCCGGCGCCCGCTACGGCGCGCTCGGGGTGCTGGGGCCGGACCGGCTGCTGTCCGACTTCGTCACCCACGGGATCGACCCGGAGGCGCACGCCGGGATCGGTGACCTGCCGCGCGGGCGGGGCGTGCTCGGGCTGCTGATCACCGACCCCCGGCCGGTGCGGCTGCCCGACATCACCCGGCACCCCCACTCGTACGGCTTCCCACCCGGGCATCCGCCCATGCACAGCTTCCTGGGCGTGCCGGTGCGCACCCGCGACCAGATCTTCGGCAACCTGTACCTCGCCGAGAAGCAGGGCGCCGACCAGTTCACCGACGACGACGAGGAGATCGTGGTGGCGCTGGCGGCGGCCGCGGGCGTGGCCATCGACAACGCCCGGCTGTTCGCGCTCGCCCGGCGGCGGGAGCGCTGGCTGCAGGCCGCCGCGGAGATCACCTCGGTGCTGCTCGGGCCGGTGCGGCGGCAGGAGGCCCTTGAGCTCGTCGCCCGGCGGGCCCGCGAGATCGCCGGTGCCGGCCTGGTCCTGGTGCTGCTGCCCGCGGGGGAGGACGACGGGCGCTACACCGTCGAGGTCGCCGACGGTGCCGGCGGCCTGGTGGGGCGGCAGCTGACGGTGGACGTGGAGGCGCTGCTGGCCGGCGGTGCGCCGCTGCGGGACGTCGCCGAGTGGCCCGCGGAGGTGCCCGGCGGGCCGGCGATGGCGGCGCCGCTGGCCGGTGCCGAGTCGCCCCAGGGCGTGCTCGTCGTCGCCGGGGCGACCGGGAGCGGGGGCGACGACACGGCGCTGCTGGAGAGCTTCGCCGGGCAGGCGGCCCTCGCCCTGGAACGCGCCCGCGCCCAGGAGGAAAGCGAGCTGCTCGTGGTGCTCGAGGACCGCGGCCGCATCGCCCGCGACCTGCACGACGTCGTCATCCACCGGCTG
>CAKUMG010000590.1 GCA_934667465.1 uncultured Actinoplanes sp.
CCTGTGCTGCTCGGCGTCCGAGAGCTTGGCCAGGTCGGCGAGGTCGCCGTGCAGGTCGACCTCCTCGACCGTCCAGGTGTTCTTGATCGCGTCCTTGTAGCGGTCGAAGAAGTGCGGGTACTTCATCGGCCGCAGCGTCAGGTCCATGCCGGGGTTCAGCAGCATCTGCCTGGGCTCGTCGATGGTGCGCGGCGCGGGGATCGTGGTCACTGGCAGGCCTCACAAGACTCGGGGTTTTCCAGGGAGCAGGCCAGCGCCTCGTCGTCGGTGACGACAGCGATCGGCGCGGCGGGGGCGGCGACGGAGACGGTCGCCTGCTGGATGCGCGTCGCGGGGCGCGAGCGCAGGTAGTACGTGGTCTTCAGCCCGGCTTTCCAGGCGTACAGGTACATCGAGGAGAGCTTGCCGATGGTCGGCGCGCTCAAGAACAAGTTCAAGGACTGCGACTGATCGATGTACGGCGCCCGCGCGCCGGCCAGGTCGATCAGCGCCCGCTGCGGCAGCTCCCAGGCGGTGCGGAACAGCTCCCGTACGTCCTGCGGCAGCTCGGCGATCGCCTGCACCGAGCCCTCGGCGCGCTTGATCTGCTCGCGGATCGCGGACGTCCACAGGCCGCGCGCCTTGAGTTCCCGTACGAGATAGGTGTTGATCTGCAGGAACTCGCCCGACATGGTCTCGCGCTTGAAGAGGTTGGAGACCTGCGGCTCGATGCACTCGTAGCAGCCGGCGATCGAGGCGATGGTGGCCGTCGGCGCGATCGCCACGAGCAGCGAGTTGCGCAGGCCGTGCTGCTTCACCGCCGCGCGCAGGGCGTCCCAGCGCTCGGTCTGTGACACCGTCGCCCCCCACAGATCGGGGTGCAGGTCGCCCTTGGCGGCCCGGGTCTCCGCGTAGGCGGGGTGCGGACCGAACGTCTCGGCCAGGTCGACGGAGGCCTCCAGCGCGGTGAGGAAGATCTCCTCCTGCACCCGGGTCGACAGCTCGCGCGCGGCGTCGGAGTCGAACGGCAGGCGCAGCGTGAAGAACGCGTCCTGCAATCCCATCAGCCCGAGGCCGACCGGACGCCAGCGCGGATTCGAGGCGGCGGCCTGCTCGCTCGGGTAGTAGTTGATGTCGATGACCCGGTCGAGGAACACGACCGCCGTACGCACGGTCCGGCGCAGCTTCTCCCAGTCCACGTCGCCGTCGCGCAGGTGGGCACCCAGGTTGATCGAGCCCAGGTTGCACACCGCGGTCTCGGCGTCGTTGTTGACCTCGAGGATCTCGGTGCACAGGTTCGACAGGTGGATCGCGTTGCCGGGCGCACCGGTCTGGTTGGACAGCGCGTTCGAGCGGTCCTTGAACGTCATCCACCCGTTGCCGGTCTGCGCCAGGGTGCGCATCATCCGCCCGTACAGGTCCCGCGCCTTGACGGTCTTGACCGCCTTCTTCTCCGCCGCGCGGTAGGCCTCGTCGAACTCGGCGCCGAAGAGGTCCGGCAGCTCGGGGGCGTCGGACGGGTCGATCAGTGACCAGTCGCCGTCGGCCTCGACGCGGCGCATGAACTCGTCCGGGATCCAGTTCGCCAGGTTGAGATTGTGCGTACGCCGCGACTCCTCGCCGGTGTTGTCGCGCAGCTCGAGGAACTCCTCCACGTCGGGGTGCCACGGCTCGAGATAGACGCACGCCGCACCCTTGCGCCGGCCGCCCTGGTTGACCGCGGCGACGCCGGCATCGAGGGTCTTGAGGAACGGGACGATGCCGTTCGACTTACCGTTCGTGCCGCGGATCAGCGCGCCGCGGCCGCGGACCCGCGACCACGCGATGCCGATGCCGCCGGAGAACTTCGACAGCTTGGCGACCTGGTGGTAGCGCTCGTAGATCGAGTCGAGCTCGTCCTTGGGCGAGTCGACCAGGAAGCACGACGACATCTGGGTGTGCCGGGTGCCCGAGTTGAACAGCGTCGGCGAGCTGGGCAGATACGCCAGCGACGACATCAGCCGGTAGAACCCGATCGCCTCGTCCGCCGTCGTGGACAGCCCGCACGCGACGCGCAGCAGCCAGTACTGCGGCGTCTCCACGACCAGCCGGCTCTGCGGATGGCGCAGCAGATAACGATCGGCCACCGTACGCAGCCCGAAGTACTCGAAGCGCAGATCGCCGGCCGGGTCGACGGCGTCGTCGAGCACGCGCGCGTTGTCCGCCACGAAGGCCGCGGTCTCGTCACCGATCAGGCCCTGCTGGTGCGCGTACCGGATCGACTCGCTGAAACTCCCGACGCTCTGCAGCCGGACTTCCTTGTCCACGAACGCGGCGAGCAGGCGGGCCGCGAGCCGGGAGTACTGCGGCTCCTCGCCGATCAGCTCGGCGGCCGTCTGGATGGACAGCTTGTCGAGCTCGGCGGTGGTGGCACCGTCATACAGGCCGCTGATGGTCCGGGTCGCCACCCGCAGCGGGTCGACCTCGTCCAGGTCCGCGACCCAGAGCGTCACCGCTTCGACGATCTTGTTGACGTCCACCGGTTCGGTGTCGCCGTTGCGCTTGCGGACCTGCATCGCGGGCCGGCGTTGCTCCGGCAATGCTCGCGTTTCTGGCGTGGCTGTCATGGCTCTCCCTCGCGCCTGCTCCTCTGGGTCGAGGACGCGCGCAGGGGGACGCCGCCGGGTCCGCACACGACGGCGGCAGCCCGGCATTCGGCGTCGGCCGTCCCGCGCGGCCTTCGACCGCCGCACACATGGGTCCGCGTGCGGCGCGCTGGCAGGTCTTCGGACTCGCGGGCGTGACCTGACGGTCGCCTACTGGCCGTCGCTTCCCGGGCCCGTCGGACCCAGTGCTCGATGACGGCGGTCGTTCCCACTCACCGCTGCGGGGCAGTCCCGGATTTCCACCGGGTTCCCTCTTGCCTCGGACACCGGGGAAACCGGCGGCCGAACCAGCTGCTCGCACACCATATCTGGGTACGCCGACGAATGAACAACCCCAGATGCTGTGTCCGGGCGCGTCGCGCCGGAATTGTTGCACCCGATGTGCAGGAGATCACCCGCTACTGTGGACGCCTCGACGGGGTCCGGCGACGAACTGGGACGGCACATGGACGACGTAACGGCACGATCCGCGGCGATCGACACCTCGGTGCCGCATCCCGCCCGGCGCTACAACTACTGGCTGGGCGGCAAGGACAACTTCGCCGTCGACCGCGCCTCGGGCGACGAGTTCGAGCGCCTCCTGCCCGGCCTGCGCGCCGGCGTGCAGGCCAACCGCGGCGTCCTGCGCCGGGCCGTGCGCTACCTGGCCGCCGAGCGGGGCATCCGGCAGTTCCTCGACATCGGCACCGGCCTGCCCACCGAGAACAACACCCACCAGGTGGCCCAGTCCGTCGCCCCCGACAGCCGGATCGTCTACGTCGACAACGACCCGCTGGTGCTGACCCATGCCCGGGCCCTGCTCACCAGCAGCCCCGAGGGCAGGACGGCCTACATCGAAGCGGACCTCCGCGACCCCCAGTCGATCCTCGACAGCCCCGAGGTCCGTGAGACACTCGACCTGACCCAGCCGGTCGCGCTCATCCTGGTGGCAGTGCTGCACTTCATCCCGTACGAGGGTGCGGCGCAGCCCCTGGTCCGCACGCTGCTCGACGCCCTCCCGAGCGGCAGCTTCCTCGTCCTCACCCACGGCACCGCCGACTTCCTGCCGCCCGAGGTCGCCCAGGCCCACCAGCGCATGTTCGAGGAGGGCCGCTCCGACATCTGGCCCCGCTCGAAGCCCGAGATCGAATCGCTCTTCGACGGCCTCGACCTGGTCGAGCCCGGCGTCGTCCCGAACACGCAGTGGCGCCCGGACCCGGACGACCCGGAGATCCCGCTCGCGGTGGTCGCGGGCTACACCGGCACCGCCCGCAAACCCTGACCCTTTCTTTCCGGGCGGCCCGCCGGCTCTTTCCGGGCGGCCCGCCGGCCGCCCGGCGCCGCTTACCGGGCGGGCAGGCGGACCTCGAAACGGCATCCGCCGGTGATGTTGCCGGCCGCGACCCGCCCGCCGTGCGCCTCCACCAGGCCGCGCACGATGGCCAGGCCGAGCCCGCCGCCGCCGGTGTCCTCCGGCGTGCGGGCACGGGTGCCACGGAACGCGACATCGAACAGGCGGGGCAGGTCGCTCTCCGGGATGCCCCCGCAGCTGTCCGACACCGCGAACCAGACCTCGCGGACGTCGTGGCCGGCCTCGATCAGGACGGCGCCGCCGGCCGGCGAGTAGCGCAGCGCGTTGGTGAGCAGGTTGTCGACCACCCGGTTGAGCTCGGCCGCCCCGCCGGTGACCACCGGCCAGCCGCCGTCGGCCGCGACCACGCGGATGCCACGGCCGACGGCCATCGGCATCACCGCGGCGACGGCGTCGGAGACGAGGTCGGCCAGCGGCAGGACCGTGGGCGTGAGCCGCAGAGCGCCGGCATGGATGCGCGACAGCTCGAACAGGTCGTCCACGAGGCCGGTCATCCGATCGGTCTCTGCCCCGATCCGCCGGTGATACTCGGCCACGGTCCCCGGGTCTGCGACGACCCCGTCCTGCAAGGCCTCCGTCATCGCGCGCAACCCGGCCAGCGGGGTCCGCAGGTCGTGGGACACCCAGGCGACCAGATCGCGGCGCCCGGCCTCCAGTCGCCGTTCCTTGTCACGGGCCTGTGCCGCCCACACCGCCGCGGCGGCGAGCCGCCGCCCGAATACCGGACCGAGCGCGAGACTGACC
>CAKUMG010000591.1 GCA_934667465.1 uncultured Actinoplanes sp.
AGCTGCGGCTGCCCCGGGCCCTGATGGCGCTCGTGGTGGGCGCCGGCCTGGCGATCGCCGGCGCCGGGATGCAGACGCTGGTCCGCAACCCGCTCGCCGACCCGTACCTGCTCGGGATCAGCTCGGGCGCCTCGGTCGGCGCCACCGCCGCGATCACCACCGGGGCGCTCGCCGGGCTCGGCATCTACGCCGTGTCGACGGGGGCGCTGCTGGGCGCGGTCGGGTCCGCGCTGCTGATCTGGCTGATCGCCACGGCGCAGGGCGGGCTGACCCCGCTGCGGCTGGTGCTGTCCGGGGTCGTGCTCTCCTCCGGGCTGTCGGCGATCGCGTCGCTGCTGGTGTTCCTCAGCGACGACGCGCGGGCGGCGAACTCGGTGATGTTCTGGATGCTGGGCAGCGTCGGCGGGGCCACCTGGGAGAAGCTGTGGATCCCCGCGATCCTGGTCGCCGTGCTCGCGGCCGGGATGCTGGCGCTGCACCGCTGGCTGGATGCGCTCGCCGCGGGGCCGGAGACCGCCGCGGCCCTCGGCGTCAACGTTGCTGCGCTGCGTACCACCTTGTTCGTCGGTCTTTCGGTGCTCGTCGGGGTGCTGGTCGCGGTCAGCGGCGGCGTCGGGTTCGTCGGGCTGATCGTGCCGCACGCGGCAAGGCTGGTGGTGGGCGCCCGGCACCGGGTCGTGCTGCCGGTCGCGGCGGTGGCGGGCGCGGTGTTCCTGGTGTGGGTCGACGTGCTCGCGCGGGTGGCGGTGCGGCCGCAGGAGATCCCGCTGGGCGTGGTGACGGGCGTGCTCGGGGCGCCGCTGTTCCTGCTGCTGATGGGCCGAGGGGCGTACCGGTTCGGGGGAGACCGGTGACGCTGCGGCTGGACGGGATCGCCGCGCGGCTGGGTGGTCGCACGATTCTGCGTGACATCGATCTCGAGATCCCGGAGGGTGCGCGGCTGGGGATCGTCGGGGTCAACGGTGCCGGGAAGTCGACACTGCTGCGGGTGCTCGCCGGCGTGCTGCGGCCCAGCGCCGGAATCGTGTCGATCGACGGCGTCGATGTGCGCCGGATCTCCGCGCGGGAACGGGCCCGGCGGCTGGCGTTCGTGCCGCAGGAGGACCTGACGACTGCCGAGCTGCGGGTCGGGGAGATGGTCGCGCTGGGCCGGGTGCCGCAGACGCGGCCCTGGTCACGCGGCGGAATTGCGGAGCATCGGCTCGTACGCGATGCGTTGCACGCCGTCGGCCTGGCCGACCGGATCGACGCACCCTGCGACCAGCTGTCCGGTGGCGAGCGGCGGCGGGCCGTGCTGGCGCGCGGCCTGGTCCAGCAGTGCCCGGTGATGCTGCTCGACGAGCCCACCAACCACCTCGACGTCGCCTGGCAGCTCGAGCTCCTGGAGATCTTCGCCGCGCGGACCCGGACGCTGGTGGCGACGGTGCACGACCTCGACCTGGCGCTGCGCTTCTTCGACACCCTAGCCGTGATCGGCCGGCCCCCGTCTCCGGATCCGGCGGGCATCGTCGCCCTCGGCCGGCCGGCTCCGTCGGCTCCGGCGGGCATCGTCGCCTTCGGCCCGCCCGCCGAGGTCCTCACCCCGGCCGTGGTCGAGGCGCACTTCGGCGTCGGCTCCGTCCAGGTGCCCCACCCGCTTCTGGCTCAGCAGCACCTGCTCCTCAACCCCCTCGCTCGTACGGGAAAGGTCCCTCCACCGGCATGATCAGAAGCCGCATCGCCCTCGCCCTCAGCCTGTCCGTCCTCGCCGGGTGCTCGTCCGGCCCGGAACCCCCGGCCGCGGCCGGCGCGATCACCGTCGAGAACTGCGGGCAGCAGGTCAGCGTCGACAAACCCGTCACCCAGCTGTACGCCTACGACGGCGGCATCATCTCGATCGCGCTCGCCGCCGGGGCGCGCGACCAGCTGGTGGCCGTGACCGGCATCCAGCGCGACCGCGACGTCCTCACGCTCGCCTACCCCGATGCCCGGATCGACGAGCTCAAGGAGGTCGGCGACCAGCACCCCACGCTCGAGAACGTGCTCGCGGTCAAGCCCGAGATGATGTTCGCGGGCTACGGCTACGGGTTCAGCGAGTCCCGCAACCTCATGCCCGAGGACCTGACCACGCACGGCATCAAGACCTACCTGCTCAGCGAGACGTGCAAGCAGGACGACGGCGCGCGCGGCACGATGGACGCCTGGACCGCGCTCACCACCGACCTGCGCAACGTCGGCACGCTGACCGGGCACCTCTCCACCGCCGAGGCCGTCGTGGCCGACATCACCCGCCGCCGGGACACGCTTGCCGCCCACCCCAAGGCCGGCAAGGCGTTCCTCTTCGACTCGGGCACCGATGCGATCTTCACGTCCGGTTCGTACGGCGGGCCGCAGGCCATCTTCGACGCGGCGGGCGTCGCCAACGCCACGGCCGACGTCGAGGACACGTGGACCGAGGTGGGCTGGGAGCGGCTCGCCGCCTCCGACCCGGACGTCATCTTCTTCGTCGACTACCCCGGCCAGTCCTACCAGCAGAAGGTCGACGTGCTGAAGGCGAACCCGGCGTCGCGCAACCTGCGGGCGGTCAAGGAGGAGCGGTTCGTCAACCTGCCGTACGCGATGTGGGTGTCCGGTCCGCTCAACATCGACGCCGCGGAATGGGTGCGCCAGGCGGTGGAACACTTCGGGGTCGCGCCGTCGTCACCGGTGGCGCCGACGCTGGACCTCACGAAGCTGAGCGACCTGCCGGGCAACGCCTGGCTCCGCTGACCCCGGGCTTCCTATGCCACAGGGCATAGCCGGGAATCAGTCCTTCGGCACACGCGCGGCACCCGGTCGCGGCCCTACCGTGGACGCATGATCGACGAGTTCACCGGCGACGACCGCACCAACAACGCCGTCGGGGCCGCCCGCGCGCACAGCGGCGACCCCGGCGGTGCCGAGGTGATCGGCACCCATCACCTGCTGATCGGCCTGTCGACCGGGCGCTCCGGCGCCCGGGACCTGCTCGAGGGCGCCGAGCTCACCCACACCGTCCTCGTCACCGTGCTGCGCAGCCGGCGCGAGCTCTGGGCGCGGGACGAAGGCGCCCCGGCCCCGGTGCGCTTTCCCGACATCGGCAAGACGGAGCAGGTCAGCGGCGCGGCGATCGCCGCGCTGGAGCGCTACCTCGCCGGCGGACGGCAGGAACCCGAGAGCCTGCTGGCCGCGGTCCTGCACGACGAGGACGCGCTGGCCGCGACGGTGGTCCGGGAGTGCGGGGCCGACCTGTCGCTCCTGCGCCGGGCCGTCGTCGACCCCTCCGTCCTCCGCGTGCCGGACCGGGTGCCGGCCGGCCTGGCCGCCATGCGGGACAGGCTGCTCGGCCGCACCAAGTACGGCTTCCCCGGGCTGCGCAACCTCTCCCTGGCGATCGCCGTCGCGTCCCGGCCCAACTGGGCCCAGACGCCGGTGATGTGGATCAAGCTGGAGGCCGACGAGCGCGCCCGGCAGCGCGGCGGCGCCCGGACCGACGACCTGCTCGTGGCGCTGCTGGCCGCGTACGAGGTGGCGAGCGCCTACCCGCACCTGCTCGCCGAGGCCGCGCCCGGGCAGTACGACGGCGCCCGCGCCCTGGCCGAGGCCGGCCTGCGGGCGGAAGAACTCGCCTCCGCCTCCGCCACCCTCGACCTCGGTGCCGACGCCGTCGGGCCGCGGACCCTGCTCAAGCCGGGCCGGAGCTGGCCCGCGGACACCTCGGCGCTGCTGGAACGGTTGCTCGCCCACGACGACAACCGGTCCGTCCGCCTGCTGCGCGAGCTGGGGGCCGACCTGCGGGCGCTCAGGCGCTGAGCGGCGTCGTCCTGTCTCAGCTCGCGCAGGGTTAGGCCGGGCCGGCGGTCTTCTTTGTTCCCCAGGTCTTCGCGGCCCGGCGATCTCGCTGCCGGGCCGGAGACAGGGCTCAGGAGACCGGTGCGACCGGGGCGACGGCGCGGAGCTCGGCGGTGAGCCGGGCGGCCAGCTCCGGGGCGGTCTCCGCCTCGGGTGCCGGCGTCGGCTCGAAGAACGTGACCTTGAGCCGGGGACGGCGCGGGAACCGGGTGATGTCCACGGTCCCGGAGACCGCCGCGCAGACGATGCGGGCCTCGGGTACGGCGTGGGCCAGGCGGCCGACGCCGCTCTTGGCGCGCAGCTGACGGCCCTGGGCGCGGGCGCCCTCGGGGAAGATGCCGACGCAGCCGCCGGCGGCGAGGACCCGCACCGCGGCGTCGAGCGCCTCGACCCCGGTCTTGCCGCGGTGCACGGGGATCTGGCCCATCCCGTCGAGCACGCGCCCGACCAGCGCGTTCTTCCACAGTGAGGCCTTGGCCAGGGCGCGGATCTGCCGCTGCTTGCGGGCGGCGAACGCGATGACCATCGGGTCCCACGCACTGTCGTGGTTGGCCGGGACGATGGTCGCGCCCTGCAGCGGGAGCAGCTCCAGGCCGGTCACCTCGAGCCGGCCCCACCAGCGGATGATCGGGGCCGCCGCCAGAAACACCGCTCGGTAGGCCGGCGGGATCCGGCCCGCGTCGGCGGTCGTCGCGGGGGCGGAAGGGTTGCGGTCCATGGCTCACTCTCACTGATCCGGTCCGCGCTGGTCTGCTCGTGGCGGCGATCCCGCACCGCGCGGACGGCGGGTCACCGGCACTGTCTAGCAGGGCGGGGCAACCCACGGCAAAACCACCGCCGGCGCCGCGGTCGGCGCGTGCTCGGCG
>CAKUMG010000592.1 GCA_934667465.1 uncultured Actinoplanes sp.
CCGTACTTCTGGTCCGACCAGTACGACCTGAAGATCCAGGCCTACGGCCTGCCGTCCGGAGCCGACGAGGTGCGGATCGTGGAGGGCTCGCTGGACGAGCGCCGGTTCGTCGCCGCCTACCTGTCCGGCGACGAGGTGACCGCGATCGCGGGCGCCCCCATCGACGACGAGGCGCGTGGTGTGCTGACGCAACTGGCCGTCACCGCCACCGACCGCCCGGCCTGAGACCACTTTCCCACTGAATCCCCTGGAGTTTCTGACGTGCGCACTGTGACAGGACCCACCGATCACGTGGTCGTGGTCGGCGCCGGGCTGGGCGGGCTCGCCGCGGCCCTGCACCTCGCGGCTGCCGGCCGGCAGGTGACCGTGGTCGAGCGCGAGACCGTGCCCGGCGGCCGGAACGGCGTGCTCAACGTCGGCGGCTACCAGTTCGACACCGGCCCGACCGTGCTCACCATGCCCGAGCTGATCGAGGAGCCGATGGCCGCGCTCGGCGAGCGGCTCTCCGATTGGCTCGAGCTGAGCCCGGTCGACCCCGCCTACCGCGGGTACTACCCGGACGGCTCCACGCTCGACGTCTTCACCGACACCGTCCGGATGTCCGCGGAGATCTCCCGGGTCTGCGGCCCCCGCGAGGCCGACGGCTACCTGCGGTTCGTCGATTTCGCGCGGGAGCTCTGGCAGCTCGAGCGGGACCACTTCATCGACCGCAACCTCGACACCCCGCTCGACCTGATGAACCTCAACCTGCTCAAGCTGCTCGGCATGGGCGGTTTCCGGCGGCTGCAGCCCAAGGTCGACCAGTACCTCCGCGACCCCCGTACCCAGCGGATCTTCTCCTTCCAGGCCATGTACGCGGGGCTCGCGCCGCAGGACGCGCTGGCGATCTACGCGGTGATCTCCTACCTGGACTCCGTGGCGGGCGTCTACTTCCCCAAGGGCGGCATGCACGCGGTGCCCCGGGCGCTGGCCGGCGTGGCGGAGAAGCACGGTGTGCAGTTCCGCTACGGAACCACCGTCACCGGCATCGAGACCGCCAACGGGCGGGCCACCGCCGTCCTCACCGACACCGGCGAGCGCATCGCCGCCGACGTCGTCGTGCTCAACCCGGACCTGCCCGTCGCGTACCGGGATCTGCTGCCCGGCACCAAGCGGGAGCGCAAGCTGAGCTATTCGCCGTCCTGCGTGGTGCTCCACATCGGATCCGACCGGACCTACTCGAAGATCGCGCACCACAACATCCACTTCGGCAAGGCGTGGAAGGGCACGTTCGCGGAGATCATCAAGCAGGGCAAGCTGATGAGCGACCCCTCGCTGCTGGTCACCAACCCGAGCGGCGCCGACCCGAGCCTGGCCCCCGCGGGCAGGCAGACCTACTACGTGCTCGCCCCGACGCCCAACCTCGAGAAGGCGCCGCTCGACTGGCACGGCGGGCTCGGCCGGCGCTACGCGGACCAGATCCTCGGCACGCTGGAGGAGCGCGGCTACGTCGGCTTCCGGGACGGCATCGAGGTCGAGCGGATCGTCACCCCCGCCGACTGGGCCGACCAGGGCATGGCCGCGGGCACGCCGTTCGCCGCGGCGCACTCGTTCTCGCAGACCGGGCCGTTCCGGCCGTCGAATCTGCACCCGTCGCTCGGTAACGTGGTCTTCACCGGCTCCGGCACGCAGCCCGGGGTCGGCGTGCCGATGGTGCTGATCTCCGGGAAGCTCGCCGCGTCGCGGGTGACCGGCACCGCCGCAGCCCCGGGCGGTCTGGTGGGGAGCACCGCATGAACGAGATCTCCGATGTGACGACGACGCCGGGTTCCCGCGAGAAAGAGCTCGTAGAGCTCGTCGACCCGGACGGCAGGGCGGTGGGGCAGACCACCGTCGTGGCCGCGCACCACGCCCCCGGCCTGCTGCACCGCGCGTTCTCGGTCTTCCTGCGCGACCCTTCCGGCCGGGTGCTGCTGCAGCAGCGGGCCGCGGTCAAGACCCGGTTCCCGCTCCGCTGGGCCAACACCTGCTGCGGGCACCCGCTGCCGGGGGAAGCCCTCGCCGCGGCGGCCACCCGGCGGCTCAACGAGGAGATCGGCGTCACCGGCGTCACGCTGACCGAGGTCGGGGTCTACTCCTACTACGCGGAGGACCCGGCGACCGGACGCGTGGAGTACGAGTACGACCACGTGCTGGTGGGCGACGTGCCCGCCGACCTCGCCACGCTCGCGGACCCCGACGAGGTGGCCGACGTGCGATGGGTCCCGCTCGACTCGCTGGCCGACGCCATCGGGCGGGAGCCCCGGGCCTACGCGCCCTGGCTCGGCGGGGTCACCGAACGCCTGCGGTCGCACTTCGAGCAGCCTTCGGAGGGGCAGGGTGAGCGATGACGCGCTGACGGCGGGGTCGGTGGCACGCCGGCTCGGCGTCGCCGTCACCACGCTGCGCACCTGGCATCAGCGGTACGGGCTCGGGCCGAGCCACCACGTCCCCGGCCAGCACCGCCGCTACACCCGCGAGGACCTGGAACGGCTCGAGGTGATGCGCCGGCTCACGGTGCAGGGTGTCGCCCCGGCGGAGGCCGCGGCCTGGGCGAAGCGCGCGCCGATGTCGTCTTCTGTCGATCAGCCGCCGCCCGCCCCCCAGCCGGTACGCCACGGGGGCGGCACGACCATCCGTACGGGGCGCTCCGGGCCTGCCGCCCGCGGCGTGGCCCGCGCGGCGATGCGCCTCGACGCGGCCGCGCTCCGCGACACCCTCGAGCAGGCACTGGCCGACCGGGGCGTCATCGCGGCCTGGAACGACGTCATGATGCCGGTGCTCATCGGCATCGGCGACCGCTACGAGGCGACCCTGCGCTTCATCGAGGTCGAACACCTCATCTCCCGTACGGTCACCGAGGTGCTCAGCTCCGTCGCGCGCCCGGTGAGCGGCCGCGACGTCCGGGTCCTGCTCGCCGCCGCCGACGAGGAACAGCACACGCTCCCGCTGGAGGCGCTCGCCGCGGCGCTGGCCGAGCGCGACGTCCCGAGTCGGCTGCTGGGCGGTCGGATGCCGCCCCAGGCGCTGGCGGACGCGGTGGCGCGGACCGGACCGGAGGTGGTGGTGCTGTGGTCGCAGCTGCCCGGGTCGGGGTATCCCGAGCAGTGGGTGCAGCTGCTCGCCGCGGGGAAGGTTCCGCTGCTCAGCATGGCTGCCGGGCCGGGGTGGATCCGGGAAGGGCTGCCGGAGGTCGTCGTGCTGCCGGTGAGCCTGGAGGAGGCGGTGCAGATGATCGTGGCTGTTGTGGGGCCGGCTGCGGAGCAGGCTTCGTCGCGGGATTCGTCGCAGGATTCGTCGCAGGCTGCGGAGCCGACTTCGGAGCGGGCTTCGGTACGGCTGGGGGAGCGCGCGGCTCTCGGGTGAGCGCTGCGTGGAGTGGCGCTCGGCACACTCTCGGGGCGTCGAGTCGTTCGTGGGGCTGTTTGCGCAGGTCACGGGCGTCGGACGCGAAGAGGGATACCGATTTGAACGACGGTCCCGTCATCACGTATGCTTTCCAAGCCTCAAGCGGGGCGCCGGTTGGGGCCACACCGCAGGATTTGCACTTGTGCAATGATGGCGGGGTTGCCCTCATCGTCTAGTGGCCTAGGACGCCGCCCTTTCAAGGCGGTAGCACGGGTTCGAATCCCGTTGGGGGTACGGATCGGCTCCGGCCGATGCGGAAGGGCCGGGGAGACCCGGTGCAAGGGCAAGAAAGAGCATCTGCAAGGATGTGTAAGACAGAAACACGGAACACCAGCAAGGTCCTGTGGAGCAGTTGGAGTGCTCGCCGCCCTGTCAAGGCGGAGGTCGCGGGTTCAAGTCCCGTCAGGACCGCCAGTGCTTAGCCGCAAGCGTCACCGCGGCAACGGCCAGGTAGCTCAGTTGGTACGAGCGTCCGACTGAAAATCGGAAGGTCGGCGGTTCGACCCCGCCCCTGGCCACCAAGCCTCTCGCCGGGCTTTGAGCATCGCCCACCAGCGGTTACGCGGGTGGGCGTTTTGCTTCCCGCCCCCAGATCACCCTCGCCCTCCGGGTCACTCCGTCCCGCCCGGGCACCTGCCTCGCCGGTCACCTCTGGCTCCGGATCGGTTTCCGCCGGGCAACCCCGTCCCGCTCCGGGTTGGCCAGTCGGCGTTCTTCGGATCCTGAGAGCGGCGTGCGATGTGCCGGGACTCGCCGATCAGCTCGGGAGTGGGGTGGGCGTCGTTCCCGGGGTGAAGATCGCCGCCGTGCCGCCCATCACCAGCCAGAAGAACAGGATGACGGCGGGCAGCACGCCGACGTAGCCCATGATCAGGCCGGCGACGGCCATGCCGCGGCCGGACTTCGCGTTGTTGCGGGTTTCGCTGACTCCGATGTGGCCGAGCAGGACCGCGGCGATGCACGGGATGCCGAGCAGGCACCACCCGGACACCAGGCCGACGATGCCGGTCACCAGGGCCCACACGGCGACGTTCGACGACGGCACCACCGGTTGCAGCGCGATCGGCAGGACGGGCGGCATGGGGGCGGGCGCATAGGGGTCGGAGATGTAGGGATCGGGCGGCACCGGCATGTGCTGAGGCAGTTGGGGGCGGTACTGCGGCTGCGGCGAGGACGGGTAGGTCACCACGGGCTCCCGGGTGGGCTGACTCCAACGCTGGAACGGGCGGCCGGGACCAGCCCTGGAAGCCCGCCGCACACCAGACTCAACCAGGATCCTTTCCGGACA
>CAKUMG010000593.1 GCA_934667465.1 uncultured Actinoplanes sp.
CGGGCGGCGGAGTTCGGTCCGGCGATACGCCGGGCGCTGGACGAAGTCATCGCTCCCGGACGGACGCGCCGCTGGCATCTGGATCAGTGCAACAACCAGGAGAAGGCCTACGTCGGCGTCAACATCGAAAACGTCCTGCGCCAGAGGTTCGATCTGAACGAGGGGCTCCGGGGCATGGACTTCGACGTCAACGGCGTTGACGTCGACTGCAAGTGGTCCAGAACCTATGGTGGATGGCAAATCCCGAAAGAGGCGGTGGGCCATGTCTGCTTGCTGGTCTACGGTGACGACCTCGACAACAAGATGGCTATCGGCGTCATCCGTATTACCGAGGATATCCTTGTCGGCGGAAACCGAGACTTGAAGCGGACGATTCAGCGACCCGGAGGCCTGGCCAGGGCCCGATGGATCTGTGCTGTGGGCGCTGCAGCGCTACCCGAAAACTTCTTGATGAGCATCAGCAAGGCCGACAGAACCGCCATTCTCGCTCCGCGGGGCGGTGACGCACGGGCGATTGAGCTGTTCAAGCGATGCGAGGGAATAATTATATACAGAAACGTCATCGAAGCGATCGGACAGCAAATCGACGATGCCAGGCGTTTCAGGGGCGATGTGAGAAAGAAGCTTGCGGCGCAAGGTTACGAGGTGCTGAATGGCCACAGGAGGATATACCGAGCCCGCGCCCTGGAACTCGGCGGTCCGGAGATCACAGATTCTACCCAGTGGCTCGCGCTGCGAACCGACGGCAGCACACCGGCGCGCCGGGCAGAGATGGAACCCATCCGGCGGCGTGAGGCCGAGACTTTCCGTCTCGAGATGATCGAGGAGCTGAAGAAGATCCGCCGCATCCGCTCAGCCGCGCGGCGGGCAGCAAGGACCGAGGATCTCACCCTGGCGCAGGCATCGGCCGAAGCCGAGGCCATCGAGCAACAAGTCAGAGCTGCCGCGACGAGCGCCGAAGAAGCTGCCGTAGCCAATGCTCTTACAACTCGGGAAGCATGAGTGGCGACTTCAAGGACCAAGCAAGCTTCCAGCAGGCCAGGAAGGTCGATCCGGGCCGCTGTGCGCGGACACCGCGGAACTTGGCACGATCGCGACCACCACGTTGCCAGACAACCTGACGCGCGACCATAGTCGTAGCGCTAGGATGGAACGCATGTACGACTACGAGAGTTCGGACTGCACCCGCCCGAGCGCGTCCTCGAGGGTCTCGTGCTCCCATATCCGGACAACACTCCAGCCGGCCGACTCGAGGGCATCGTTGGCGCGCACGTCACGCTCCATGTTGCGGCGCAGTTTGGGTGTCCAGTACCACTCGTTCGTGGTCGGCTGGCGGCCATGCTGAGGGCACACATGCCAGAAGCAGCCATCGACAAAGACGGCAAGCTTGCGCGCCGTGAAGACGATGTCGGGCCGGACACGCACTTCACCCGGAAGACGTAGGAGCATGTCCTTCCGGTAGCGATAGCCGAGTTTGTGCAGCGCAGACCTGAGGAGAACTTCCGGTTTGGTGTCGGCCCGGCGGTTGGCCCGCATATTGCGAGAACGGCCTGCATTGAGCGGGGCAGGGTAGAGCCCGCGCTCATGTGCACTCTTGCGCTTGTCAGCGGAACTATCAGACACGCCGACCTCATCACTAACTGAGGCGCCTGTGGGCGCCGCCCTACTTGATGCAAGATACTCAGCAGTGGCGTGGCCCAGTGCCTAGCCCTGGAAGGAGGCCACGTGGCCAGCTTTGAGGTTGTTGAGATTTGTGCCGGGGCTGGAGGGCAGGCACTTGGTCTAGAAAAGGCCGGGTTTGAGCATGCTCTCGCCGTCGAACTCGACCCCAACGCTTGCAACACCCTCCGGGAGAATCGTCCATCCTGGAAGGTTGCTCCGGGTGACGTAGCAAACACGGAAACTTGGAAGCCGAGCGACTATCGCAACATCGATCTGTTGGCCGGTGGCGTGCCCTGCCCGCCGTTCACCATCGCGGGCAAGCAGCTGGGCGCCACAGATGAGCGAGACCTCTTCGCATGGGCGGTTGAGCTGGCCGACGTGGTCAAGCCGCGTGCTCTGCTGCTAGAAAATGTCCGAGGCCTCAGCATGCCGCGGTTCGCGGGTTACCGGCAGCATGTTCTTGATCGACTCGCATCACTGGGCTATGTCGCCTTCTGGAAGCTGCTTCAAGCCTCCGATTATGGCGTTCCACAGCTGCGGCCTCGATTCGTACTGGTCGCCCTGCAACAAGAGGACGCGCCCTACTTCGAGTGGCCCGAGACTGTCGAAGAAATACCCACGGTCGCGGACGCTATCGTCGACCTCATGGGCGCCAACGGCTGGGAGGGCGCGCAGAGCTGGGCCAATGGGGCCCGGAAGATCGCACCCACCATTGTTGGCGGCTCCAAGAAGCACGGTGGCGCCGACCTGGGCCCCACCAGAGCAAAGCGCGCGTGGGCGGAGATGGGCGTTGATGCACTGGGCGTTGCTGACGACGCCCCCCTGCCCGGAGCCAGATATGCGGTGGGGCCGAAGCTGACTACCGAAATGGTGGCGAGGGTTCAGGGTTGGTCCGACGATTACGAGTGGACGTTCACCGGCCGCAAGACGACCCGGTACCGGCAGATCGGTAACGCCTTCCCGCCCCCTGTTGCCGCAGCCGTCGGCAGCTCCATCATGCGGGCATTCGAACGGACTGGCGTGCCACAGCAACGCGAAGCGGTCGACCACGATCCGGTCTATCGGGTACTCCGTGAACGGAAAGACTTCGTCACATTCAACCAGCTTGTCCGGGCAATGGGTCGCCCAGCCGAGGCTCCCGAGATCGAGCGGCGGATCAGTCTGCTGAGCCGGGACTTCAACATCGAGGTCCGGGAGGACAAGACTGGGCCGGCATACAAGCTGGGCGAGTTCCGTGCCTTCGTGGGTCAGGAAGACCATGACCGGCACGAGCAGTTCATGAAGTACCGCGCGCGCATCAGCTGACGTCGAGGTGGCCGGACCGCTGCGACCTGTCCGGCCACCTCGACTTCGCGAGCGTGCACCCCGGGCCTACTCCGGGCTCCTATACCGTAGGCGGGTTGAGCGGGTCGAGCTTGGTGGGAGAAGCACGTGGAGCTGGTGCACTCGGGGAAGGTTCGGGACGTCTACCGGGACGGGGATGACCTGTTGCTGGTGGCGTCGGACCGGATCTCGATCTACGACGTGATTCTGCCTACGCCGATTCCGGACAAGGGGAAGATTCTCACGCAGCTGTCGCTGTGGTGGTTCGAGCAGCTGGCGGATGTGGTGCCGAACCACATCATCTCCGGGACGGACGTGCCGGCGGAGTGGGCGGGGCGGGCCGTTCGGTGTGAGCCGCTCGAGATGGTGATGGTGGAGTGCATTGCCCGGGGTTATCTTGCCGGGTCGGGGCTCAAGACGTACGAGAAGGACGGGGCGATCTGCGGGGTGGCGCTGCCGCCCGGGCTGATCGAGTCGTCGAAGCTGCCGGAGCCGATCTTCACGCCTACGACGAAGGTGGCGCCGGGGCAGGGGCACGACGAGAACATCACGTTCGCGGAGGTCGAGGAGACCGTCGGGGCGGAGGTCGCCGAGGAGTTGCGGCGGATCACGCTCGAGGTTTATCGGCGCGGGTCCGAGGTGGCCGCGCGGAGCGGGATCATCATCGCGGACACGAAGATCGAGCTCGGGTACGCCGGGGGGACGCTCAAACTCGGGGACGAACTGCTCACGCCGGACTCGTCGCGGTTCTGGGCCGCCGACGAGTGGAAGCCCGGGACGGCGCCGCGCTACCTGGACAAGCAGTTCCTGCGGAACTGGTCCGGGGGGCTCGACTGGGACCGGACGGCGCCCGGGCCGGAGATTCCCGGCGAGGTCGTCGAGGCGACGCGCAACGTCTACATCGAGGTGTACGAGCGCATCACCGGCGATCGCTGGAGCTGACCGGAGTCGTCGGGCGGGGGCGCTGACCGAGCCGTCGGGCGGGGGCGCCGGCCGGAGTCGTCGGGCGAGGGCGCTGACCGCGCCGTCGGGCGGGGCGCTGACCGGAGTCGTCGGGCGGGGCGCCGACCGGAGTCGTCGGGCGGGGCGCCGACCGGAACCGTCGGGTGGCGGAGCCGTCCGGTGGACCGGGCTCAGCGGCGGTGGCGGCCCTCGTGATCGTCGGGGGCCTCATCGTCGGCGGGGGTGAGCGGCGCCGAGATCTCGGGGGCGGGGGTGGCTGAGGGCGTGCCCGCGTCGCCGGAGTTCGCCGCGTCGCCGGCCTCGGCGGAGTGGAGGTTGCGTTCGCGCTCGGCAGCGGCGGCGCTGCTGACCGGCGGCAGGTTCTGCGTGCCGGCGATGGTCGGGTCGAAGGACGGGTTCGTCATGCGGCTCTCCTGTCAGCGTGGTGCTCTGACGGGTACCCAGGAGATGGGCGGTGTACGCAGCCAGCGCCACGGCCACGACGAGACCTTTGTTACCGCCCGCGAGGATGCAGAGCGGGGTTGCGGTCCACAGGAGAACCGCGATCGTCGTACGGGGCACCGAAGACCACCTCCGCCCGGGGTGTGCCGGGCTCGCGCTACCCCCGTGCGGTGCGCGGCAAACCTGTGTCCGCTCAGCGTTGCGAACCAGCAGGTCAGCGGTGCGCCGAACGGCGCCGGCCAGAGTGAGCGAGCGGGCGGGTCAGCGGTGCGCCGAGGGGCGCCGGCCAGGGTTGGCCAGCGGGCGGGTCAGTGGCACGCCGA
>CAKUMG010000594.1 GCA_934667465.1 uncultured Actinoplanes sp.
TCCGCAAGACGACCACCCGTCTCGGCCAGGCCGGTTACTCCGCCAAGGGTGTCGCGTACGGCATCGCCGGCGCGCTGGTCGTCGTCGCCGCCGTCAACTACGACCCGGAGAAGGCCCGCGGCCTCGACGCGGCCCTCAAGACGGTGGCCGCCGAGTCGTACGGCCCCTGGGTGCTGACCCTGATCGCCCTCGGCGTCGCCGCGTTCGGCATCTACTGCTTCTTCCAGGTCCGCTACCGCAAGGTCTGATCTTCTCGTACGCAGCGGCGGCCGCCCGGGGAAACCCTCCGGGCGGCCGCTTCCGCGTGTCCCCGTGTGTCCGTTTTCTTACGTCGGTGTTACGCCCGGGCCCCCCTGCGGAAGGTGTGACCAATGCCAACCGCGGACCTGTGGAAACCGGGTTGAACCCACAGCCGGGCGGGGCAAGCTTGGTCGCTGGCAAGGACTCGCTCCGAAGAAGGGAACCGTGACCAGCGTGCTGACCGCCCTGCTTGCCGTCGTCGTGGCGGCGGGCTCCGCGATCGTTCTCGTGGAAGCCCTGCATCTGATCATCAAGCGCCTCGGGCGCCGGTCGGAGCTGCTGCGCGACCTCGCGAACACCGCCCACCGCCCGTTCCTCGTCGCCATGACGGTCTTCGCCGTCCAGGCGGCCGCCCGCGGCTTCGGCGGCGACTTCCCCGGCCGGGCCGGCATCCTGCACACCCTGGTTCTGCTGGTGATCGCCTCGGGGGCCTGGCTCGTGGGCGCCCTGTTGCTGGTCCTCGAGGACCTCGCGCTCGCCCGCTGGCGGGTCGACGTCCCCGACAACATGAAGGCCCGCCGGCTGCGCACCCAGGTGCAGATGCTGCGCCGCGTCACCGTTGCCGCGATCGTCGTACTCACCATCGGCGTGATGCTCATGACCTTCCCTGCGGTCCGCACCGTCGGCGCCAGCCTGCTCGCCTCGGCCGGCCTCATCTCGGTGGTCGCCGCGCTCGCCGCGCAGAGCACCCTGGGCAACCTGTTCGCCGGCCTGCAGCTCGCGTTCAGCGACGCCGTGCGCATCGACGACGTCGTGGTCGTCGAGGGGGAGTGGGGCCGGATCGAGGAACTGACCCTCACGTACGTCGCCGTCCAGATCTGGGACGACCGGCGGCTGATCCTGCCCACCTCGTACTTCACCACCAAGCCGTTCCAGAACTGGACCCGCCGCGGCTCCGCGGTCCTGGGCACCGCCGAGATCGACGTCGACTGGTCACTGCCGGTCGAGCCGTTGCGCGCCGAGCTGCGTACCGTCTGCGAGGGCACCGAGCTCTGGGACGGCCGCGTCTGCGTCCTGCAGGTCACCGACGCCACCGGCGGCATGATCAAACTGCGCGCCCTGGTCAGCGCGAACGACGCCGGGTCGCTGTGGGACCTGCGCTGCCTCGTCCGCGAGCGGCTCGTCGGCTGGGTCTTCGAGCACCGGCAGGACTCGCTGCCGCGGATGCGCGCCGACGTCACCACTGCCGGCCGCTCCCGCGCCGAGACCGCCCGCAAGCCCTCGCCGCGCCCCGTCGACGAGGACAGCCACCACCCCGCGTCCGACGCGCCGCCCTCCGACGACGCCCTCGTCTTCAGCGGGTCCGACGACGGTGACGAGCGCGCCGGCTTCTTCGGCGGCCCCGACGACGAGACGATTCCGCTCCGTACGGGCACAGCGTCCGGTTCCGCGGGCGAGGCGGCCGTTCCTGCGGGTGCGGGCTCCGGGGCGCGGGCTCCGGGGGAGGCGCGCGGGCCCGGGGAGACGCTGCGGGACCAGGAGCCGGTCGGGGCGCGCGCCCGCCGGGACTGACCCCTCATCGCTCCCGGCCCTTGCGGCGGTCCGGCCGCTCTTGAGTCGCTCCCGCCGTTGCGGCGGTCCCGGCCCGGGGTGGTCACGCGTGCTGCGTGGGCGCCCCGGGCCGTTTGTCGAGGGGCCGGGTGGGCATGACTTCACGGCAGGGTGCAAAACACCCCCGCGCGCGCGGCGTACCCGAGGATTGACTTGCCGCTACGCAGGGCATACAGCTTGAAGGAAAGGAGGACTCCATGGCCGATGTCCTGAACGGTAGCCCGGTACGGCCGGGAACCGACCAGTCCACCTCGGAACTGGTCCAGAAGGCGAGCGAACAGATCACCCGCCTCGTCCGGGACGAGATCGCGCTCGCGAAGGCGGAGCTCACCGAGAAGGGTAAGCACGCCGGTATCGGCGTCGGCCTGTTCGGTGGTGGCGGTGTCCTGGCCCTGTACGGCGTGGGCGCGCTCATCGCGACCCTGATCGTCGTGCTGGACCTGTTCCTGCCGCTGTGGCTCGCCGCGCTGATCGTCACCGTCGTGTTGTTCGCGGTTGCCGGTGTGCTCGCCCTGCTCGGCAAGAAGCAGGTCACCAAGGCAGTGCCGCCGGAGCCCAGTGCCGCCATCGAGAGCGCGAAGGCGGACGTCGACGAGGTCAAGCACGCGATCAAGAGCGGTAGGAGCCGGGAATGAGCGACAAGAACGGATCCGGGGGCAAGCCGGACGTGGAAGCGCTGCGCGAGGACATCAAGCAGACGCGCGCCGAGCTGGGAGAGACCGTTCAGGCCCTCGCCGCGAAGGCCGACGTGAAGGCCCGCGCCAAGGAGCAGGTCGAATACACCAAGGCGAAGGCGAAGTCGCAGCTGCACGACGCCACCGAGCGCGTCCGCGAGGCGGCCACCACCGCCGCGGCGACCGCCGGCAGCAAGGTGCGCTCCGCGAGCGTCCAGGCGGAGCAGAAGGTCGCCGTCGTCAGCGACAAGGTCCGCGAGTCCGGGGCCGTCGACAAGGCGCAGGAGAAGGCCGTCGTGGCCCGCGAGCAGGTCCGCCGCAACCCGGTGCCCTTCGCGGCCATCCTCGCCGCCGGCGTCGCGCTGGTCGGCATCATCCTGATCGTCCGGGGGAGGCGCCGGTGAGCAAGAAGCTGCAGAAGGTCGCCACCAAGCCGGTCGGGCTGCTCCTGGGCATCGCGGCCGGTTCCATCGCGGGCTTCATCTTCAAAGAGGTCTGGAAGCTCACCGCCGGCGACGACGACGCCCCGGACCCGCACGACGAGGACCGCGGCTGGGGCGAGATCCTCGCCGCCGCCGCCATCCAGGGCGCCATCTTCTCCGTGGTCCGCGCGGCGGTCCAGCGCGGCGGCGACGTGGGTGTCCGCAAGCTGACCGGCTCCTGGCCGGACTGAGACTCCATCCTGCATCGACCACGGTCAAGGCCCCCGGGACTACCCGGGGGCCTTTTCGCTGTCCGTTGATTCGCTCCGAGGGGAAGCTTTCCGCGCGGTTCTTCGGTACAGTGTCGTCAGTTTTTGTGTATGTGGTTCAGGTGGTAAGGCTTACCGGGAAGTGACCCGGGAGGCAGCTCCTTCTGTAGGCCGTTCGCGGCGCCGCTGCTCGAAAACGACCATCGGTTCTGCATCATCGGAACCGAAATTTTCAGAAGGAGAGTTCAGCATGGCGCAAGGAACCGTGAAGTGGTTCAACGCCGACAAGGGTTTCGGCTTCATCACCGTCGACGGCGGGGGTGCTGACGTGTTCGTCCACTTCTCGGCCATCCAGACGAGCGGCTACCGCACTCTGGAGGAGAACCAGCGGGTCGAGTTCGAGATCGCCCAGGGCCAGAAGGGCCCGCAGGCGGAGCAGGTTCGCCCCATCTGAGACCAACCCCGCCGGCGGTGACGCCGGCAGCCGATCGCCTGGCGGAGATCGGCTCCAGCGATGAGCCCCGTTCTCCCGTCCCAGCGCCGGGAGGGCGGGGCTTCACAAATCCCGCGCCGCGGTCCGCTTCCCGGAGCTGAACCGCTCCTCGCAGCCGCCCGATTCACGGGGCTGGACCGCTTCGCGGGGTCTGGGCCGTTCCTTGGACGCGCCTGCTTCGCGGAGTTGGGCCGCTGCTTGGACGCGCCTGCTTCGCGGAGATGGGCCGCTATCCGTGGCTGGCGCGCTTCCCCGGGGGCCGCTTCCCGTGGCTGGCGCGCTTTCCCGGGGCTGGGCTGCTCAGTCCGGGGCGGCGGTCAGCTGAGCCTTGTAGGCGGCGCGGATGCGGACGCCCATGACGATCAGGGCGAGCCCGGCCAGCGCCACCACCGGGCCGGCGAAGGCCGCGAGGGTCTGGCCGGTCAGGAGACTGCCCTCGGCGAGGTCCAGGCCCTGAGCCGTCCAGAGCGCGCCCAGCACGACCGCCAGCATCCCGCCGGTCAGCCAGGGCCACCCCTTCAGCGGAATGTCCTCATCGGAATTCTCGGCGCGCGCAGGACCGGTCACAACGGACTGCTCGCCCGCCGAATCGGTCAGCCCTGAGCCGTCGCCGGGGAAAGCAGCCGACCCGAAACCAGCCGACCCTGCGGACGCGCTCGTCCCCGTGAAGCCGGGAGCCGCCGAGCCGCCGGGCACTGCCGAGCCGCCGGCCGCCGCCGGACCGCTGGGCACTGCCGAGCCGCTGGGCACCGCCGGACCGCCGGCCGCCGTTGCGCCGCCGGCCGCCAGGGGCGCACCGGGCATCGTGGACGGTGTGACGGCGGTGGGCGCCTGCCAGCTCACGGCACCGCTGCCCGGGACGGCGCCGCGCGAGCCACCGGGGACTGCGCCCTGCTGGCCACCGGCACTCGGCAGCTCGCCCGCCCGGGGGAAGCCGCCTTGAGGGTGGCCGCTCGCCTGGGGGATGCCGCCTTGAGGGTGGCCGCTCGCCT
>CAKUMG010000595.1 GCA_934667465.1 uncultured Actinoplanes sp.
GGGAGGTCCGGTCTCGTCCTCGGGCCCCAGGACGGCCCAGACGACCTTGCCGCCGGGCACGGGCAGGCTGCCCCAGCGAGCGGCCACCGAGTCGATCAAGAGCAGACCCCTGCCGCCGTACGAGGTGACGGGCACGGGTTCGCCCGTGAAGCGCGGGATCGCGGGGTCGTCGTCGCGCACCGCCACCGTCATCTCCGCGCCGTGCAGCGCGAGCAGGACCGTCATCGACGTGCGCGCGTGCGCCACCACGTTGTTGACCATCTCGGTGATCACGATGCAGGCGGGCCCGGCCAGCTCGGCCCGGTCCCAGCGCGCGCAGACCTCGGCCACCAGCTCCCGGGACCGGCGCGCGGCCCCGGTGACCGGCTCCAGCGGCGCGTTGAGGAAGTCGGTGGGCCGGGGCCGCCCCAGCTCCGCGAACGCGGCCTCCGGGTCGGCCAGGATCGGCAGCCCGGCCTCCCGCCAGTCCGCGGTGGTGCCGTCGGTGCACAGCAGCAGCGGGGCCGCGGGCCACCCGGCGGTCTCGCGGGCCAGGTCGCCCAGCACCGCGGCCGGGCCGGGTCGGGGCAGGGCGAGCCCACGGACGTCGATCACCAGGGCTTCCGGCTGGTCGCCCAGCACGCCGAGGACCGCGGACCGCACCGACCCGGCGGACCCCGCGTCGAGCACCCCGGTGAGCCGGACGACCGGATAGGCCTGTCCGGCGTCGACCAGGTGTCGGACCTCGCTCGGCATCTTCACTCCATTGTGCATAACGCGTAGGGCACTCACATTATGGCAGCGTGAGGGGTTTTACGCTATATGCACGATTCGTGACATAAGCGAAGGTGGTCATGGGTCTGGAAGTACCCCGTCACCCGCCACCCATGCACCGTGCATCCCGCCCGGCGCGACAGATCAGCGGGCGCTCGGATGCAGCGAGCGGTCCGCCGGCGAGCGCGACACGTGATGGTGCTGCGGCTCCGCATACCTGGTCAGCGCGACGACCGTGGCCAGCGTGAGCAGGAAGCCGACCCCCGCCAGCCACTCCCGCCCGGGATGGATCCGGTCGCCCAGCAGGATCAGGCCCACGATCGCCGCCGGTACGGCACCCGCGGCGTCCATCGCGGCGACCGCCGCCGTCGTGGAGCCGCGCTGCATCGCGAGGCCGAGCAGGAGCTGCCCCACGATCGAGTGCGCGACCAGCAGCCACAGCAGCGGGTTCGCGCAGAGCCCGCCGAACGACTCCTCGGTCGCCAGCGGGCGGGCCGCGATGGCCGCCGCCGAGAAGCCGACCCCGGCCAGCGAGCCGAGGACGACCGAGCCGAGCGCGCCGTGCAGCCGGACGGCGAAGAACCCCAGCACCCCGATCAGCGCGAGCGCGACCGCCAGACCGGCCAGCCCGGCCGTCCCGAGCGGGCGGGAGTGCGCGGGCTGCGCCGACAGCACCAGCGCGGTGATGCCCACCAGCAGCAGCGCCAGCAGCACGACCTCCGCCCTCGGCAGGGTCCACTTCAGCAGCACGACGCCCAGGATCGCCGTCACCCCGAGGCCCGCCGCGACGCTGGCCTGCACGAGGAACAGCGGCAGATCGCGGCGCGCGAGGAAGGCCAGCACGAAGCCGAGCACCTGACAGGCCAGGCCCAGCAGATAGGTGCGCTGGCCCGCGAGGCGCACCAGCAGCTGCGGGTCGAACGTGTGGTGCACCGTGGTCCGGGCCGCCGCCATCGACTGCAGCAGGTTCGCGACCCCGTACGCCGCGATCATCGCAGCGAGGTAGAACCAGCCGGCCGACATCACCCGGCGAGAATAGAACAGGTCGGTGGAGCCCCGGGACGGGATCGGGGCTTGCCGCGGCCCGGCCGTGGAGGGATCAGCGTTTGCCGCGGGCCAGCCGGGACAGGATCTCCTCGTGCAGGTGGCCGTTCGTCGCGACCGAGCTGCCGTCGCCCGGCGCCCGCTGACCGGTCAGGTCGGTGATGCGCCCGCCCGCCTCGTTGACGATCGGGATCAGCGCCGCCACGTCCCAGAGCGAGAGCTCGGGATAGACCATGGCGTCCACCGCGCCCTCGGCCAGCAGCATGTAGCCGTAGAAGTCGCCGTACGCCCGGCTGCGCCACGAGTCGCGCATGAGGTCCAGCATCGGCTCGAGATAGCCCGCGCGTTCCCAGTCGGGCAGGCTCGCGAAGCAGAAGCTGGCGTCGCCGAGCTCGCGGACCGAGGAGACGGCGAGCCGGGTCGCGGCGCGCTGGTGCTTGCCGGCGAACGCGCCGTGCCCCGTCGCGCCCCACCAGCGCCGCCCCAGCGCCGGGGCCGAGACCAGCCCGGCGACCGGCTGGTCACCCTCGATCAGGGCGATCAGCGTGCCCCAGATCGGCACCCCGCGGATGAAGTTCTTGGTGCCGTCGATCGGGTCGATGACCCAGTGCCGGTTGCCCTGCCCGGCGGGGGCGGTCGAGCTGCCGAACTCCTCGCCGATGATGCCGTCGCGCGGCCGGGCCCGGCTCAGCGTCGAGCGCAGCGCCTGCTCGACCGCGGTGTCCGCGTCGGAGACCGGCGTCAGGTCCGGCTTCGATTCCACCCGCAGGTCCAGGGCGCGGAAGCGGTCCATCGAGATCGCGTCGGCGGTGTCGGCCAGCAGGTGGGCCAGGGCGAGGTCGTCGGCGTAGGAGGACATGCGCGCACGCTAGCCGATCGCTGCCCGGCCCACCGCGGCCCGGCCGGTCATTCCCTCCGGGGGTCGGCAGGGGTGGGTGGTCACTCCATCTGGTCGCGCGGGTCCAGGTCGCCTGCCCTGCTGCTGAGAAGCCGGCGGTACGAGGCGAGGCGGCGCGCGTCGGCCTTGCCGCCGGCCACCCACGCGTCCAGCGCGCAGGCCACGTCGCTCGGGGTGTGACCGCAGTTGGGCGGGCAGTCGACCGTGCCCTCGACGAGGTCGGGGAACCCGTGCAGCAGGCTGTCGGCGCTCACGTGGGCCAGCCCGAAGCTGCGGATGCCGGGCGTGTCGATGATCCAGCCCGGGTCGCCCTTCTTGCGGACCCGGGGCAGCCGCAGCGCCACGGCACTGGTGGAGGTGTGCCGCCCCTTGCCGACCGCGCTGACCACGCCGGTGGCCCGCAGGGCGTCCGGGACCAGCCGGTTGACCAGGGTCGACTTGCCGACCCCGGAGTGGCCGACGAGCACCGAGATCCGGTCGGCGAGGTGCGCGCGCAGCTCGTCGAGGTCGCTCTCCGGCTCGACCAGGACGTAGGGCAGGTCGAGCTCGGCGTAGTAGTCGAGCACCTGCTCGGGCCCGGCCAGGTCGGCCTTGGTCAGGCAGAGCAGCGGGGCGATGTCCGCGTCGTACGCGGCGACCAGGCAGCGGTCGATGAACCCGGTGCGCGGCTGCGGGTCGGCCAGCGCGCTCACGATGACGAGCTGGTCGGCGTTGGCCATCACGACCCGCTCGAGGCGGCCCTCGGGCGTGGTGTCGTCGTCGTCAGCGGTGCGGCGCAGCACCGACGTGCGCTCGGTGATCCGCACGATTCGGGCCAGCGCGCCGGGCGCGCCGGAGACGTCACCGACCAGGGCCACCCGGTCGCCGACCACCACGGACTTGCGGCCCAACTCGCGGGCGCGCATCGCGGTGATCAGCTCCTCCTCGCTGTCGGCGTCCTCGCGCACGCAGCCGTAGCGGCCGCGGTCCACGGTGATCACGAGTGCGTCGAGGGCGTCCTCGTGCTTGGGCCTGGTTCGGGTGCGCGGACGGGACGACCGGCCCGGACGGACCCGGACGTCGTCCTCGTCGTAATCGCGCTGGCGTGCCGGCAGGACTAGCTCCCTGTGACGAGTCCGGCCCAGAGTTCGGGGAACTCGGGGAGGGTCTTCGACGTACACGCTACGTCGGTCAGCTCGACCCCGCCGACGGCGAGACCGATCACCGCCGCGGCGTGTGCCATCCGATGGTCGGCGTAGGTCTCGAAGGAGGCGCCCCGCAGCGGCCCGGGCACGATGTCGAGCCCGTCGGCGTGCTCGGTCACCCCGGCGCCGACCTTGCCGAGCTCGCGGGCGAGCGCGGCGATGCGGTCGGTCTCGTGCCCGCGGATGTGCTCGACGCCGCGCAGCGAGGACGGGGAGTCGGCCAGCGCGGCGAGCGCCGACACCACCGGCGTGAGCTCGCTGACCTCGGAGAGGTCGGCCTCGATGCCGTGCAGCCGGCCGGTGCCCCGCACGGTCAGGCCCTCGTCGTCCTGGCTCACCTCGGCGCCGAGCCGGGTCAGCAGGCCGATCAGCGTCTCCACCGGCTGCCAGCTCGCGCGGGGCCAGCCGGTCAGCGTGACCGCCCCGCCGGTGACCATGGCGGCGGCGAAGAACGGCACCGCGCCGGAGAGGTCGGGCTCGATCACCCACGTGTGGCCGCGCAGCGGACCGGGCTCGACGCGCCACACGTCGGGCTCGCTCTCGTCGACCACGGCGCCGGCGGCCCGCAGCATGTGGGTCGTCATCCGCAGGTGCGGCGCCGACGGGACCGGCGGGCCCTCGTGCCGCAGCACCAGGCCCTTGGCGAAGCGGGGCGCCGAGAGCAGCAGACCCGAGACGAACTGGCTGGACCCGGACGCGTCGATCACCGCCTCGCCGCCCTCGACCAGCCCGGTGCCGCGCACGGTCAGCGGCAGCCCACCGGACGGCGACGCGTCGATCTCGGCGCCCAGCGCGCGCATCGCCTCGATCACCGGC
>CAKUMG010000596.1 GCA_934667465.1 uncultured Actinoplanes sp.
GTACGGGAGTCAGGAAGCTTCGATGATCATCCCGGCGCCGACCGTGCGGTTGGTCGCCTCGTCGATCAGGATGAAGCCGCCGGTGGTGCGGTTGCGGCGGTACTCGTCGGCGAGCAGCGGCACGGTCGTGCGCAGGCGCACCCGGCCGATCTCGTTCAGGCCGAGCTGCTGCGCCTCCTCGTCGCGGTGCAGGGTGTTCACGTCGAGCCGGTACTGCAAGCCACGAACCACCGTACGAGCGGTGCGGGTCGTGTGTTTGATCGTGTATTTGCCGCCGACCCGCAGCGGGGCGGTCTCGTCCATCCAGCAGATCATCGCCTCGAGATCCTGCGCGGTCGCCGGGGCGTTGTGCGGGCGGCAGATCATGTCACCGCGCGAGATGTCGATCTCGTCGGTGAGCCGGACCGTCACCGACATCGGCGGGAACGCCTCGGCGACGGGACCGTCCGCGGTGTCGATCGCGGCGATCTTGCTGGTCAGGCCGGAGGGCAGCACCATCACGTCGTCGCCGGGCTTGAGCACGCCCGAGGCGACCTGGCCCGCATAGCCGCGGTAGTCGGTCACCGTCGTCGACTGGGGGCGGATCACGTATTGCACGGGGAACCGCACGTCGACCAGGTTGCGGTCGGAGGCGATGTGCACGTGCTCCAGGTGGTGCAGCAGCGACGGGCCCTCGTACCAGGGGCTCTTCTCCGAGCGGGAGGCGATGTTGTCGCCCTCGAGCGCCGAGATCGGGATGATCGTCAGGTCGGTGATGTCCAGCTTCGCGGCGAACGAGGTGAACTCGTCGGCGATCCGGTCGTACACCTCCTTGTCCCAGCCGACGAGGTCCATCTTGTTCACGCACAGCACCAGGTGCGGCACGCGCAGCAGGCTGGTCAGGAACGCGTGCCGGCGCGACTGCTCGACCAGGCCCTTGCGCGCATCGACCAGGATCAGCGCCAGGTCGGCCGTGGACGCGCCGGTGACCATGTTGCGGGTGTACTGGATGTGCCCGGGGGTGTCGGCGATGATGAACTTGCGCCGCGGCGTCGCGAAGTAGCGGTAGGCGACGTCGATGGTGATGCCCTGCTCCCGCTCGGCGCGCAGGCCGTCGGTGAGCAGAGCGAGGTTGGTGTATTCGTCGCCGCGCGCGGCGCTGACCGCCTCGACCGCCTCGAGCTGGTCGGCGAAGATCGTCTTGGTGTCGAAGAGCAGCCGCCCGATGAGGGTGGACTTGCCGTCGTCGACGCTGCCCGCGGTCGCGAACCGCAGCAGGTCCATGTTGCGGGCCGCCGGGGCCTCGGGCTCCAGCACTGACTGGCTCATCAGAAGTAACCTTCCCGCTTGCGGTCTTCCATCGCGGCCTCGCTGACCTTGTCGTCGCCCCGGGTGGCGCCGCGCTCGGTGATCCGGGTCGCCGCGACCTCGTCGATGACCTTCTCGACGGTGTCCGCGTCGGAGAGCACGGCGGCGGTCTGCGACGCGTCGCCGACGGTGCGGTAGCGCACCCGGCGGGTCTCGACGGTCTCCCCGTCGCGCGGCACGATGAACTCGTTGACCGCGTAGAACATCCCGGCGCGCTCCACCACGTCCCGGTCGTGGGCGTAGTAGATGCTCGGCAGCGCGATGTCCTCCTTGGCGATGTAGTGCCAGACGTCGAGCTCGGTCCAGTTGGAGAGCGGGAACACCCGGATCGACTCGCCCGGGTGGTGCCGGCCGTTGTAGAGCGACCACAGCTCGGGGCGCTGGTTCTTCGGGTCCCACTGGCCGAACTCGTCGCGGAAGCTGAACATCCGCTCCTTGGCCCGGGCCTTCTCCTCGTCGCGGCGCGCGCCGCCGAAGAGGGCGTCGAAGCGGTACTTCTCCACCGCGCTCAGCAGCACCGGCGTCTGGATCCGGTTGCGGGTGCCGTCGGGCAGCTCGCGGACCTGACCCGAGTCGATGGCCTCCTGGACGCTCGCGACGACCAGGTTCAGGCCCAGCTCGGCGACCCGGCGGTCGCGGTACTCCAGGACCTCGGGGAAGTTGTGGCCGGTGTCGACGTGCATCACCGGGAAGGGCACACGCGCCGGGGCGAACGCCTTCTCGGCGAGCCGCAGCATCACGATCGAGTCCTTGCCGCCGGAGAAGAGCAGCACCGGCCGCTCGAACTCGGCCATGACCTCACGCATCACGAAGATGCTCTCGGCTTCGAGAGCGTCGAGATGGGAGACGCGATAGGGCTTCGCCTGGCTCACAGGAGTCCCAGCCTTTCGGTTTCCGTGCGGGGGCGCGGTGAGGATTGTCCACGACGTTGCTGTGACCACGGTCAAGACAACGATCGGGAGGGCCTCGGGTCAGGTTAGCGGGAGGTGCCGCTGCAGCGCTGCAAGCAACCGAGGAGCGAGATCCTTGCGGCAGACCACCAGGTCGGGCAGCTTCGGGTCGGCCTGGTTGTAGGCCAGCGGGCTGCCGTCGACGCGAGACGCGTGCAGCCCTGTGGCCAACGCCACAGCCACGGGAGCGGCGCTGTCCCACTCGTACTGGCCGCCGGCGTGCACGTACGCGTCGGCCTCGCCGTTGACCACGGCGGCGATCTTGACGCCGGCCGAGCCCATCGGCACCAGCTCCGCGCCGAGCTCCTCGGCCAGCGTCGTCACGAACGCCGGCGGGCGGGTCCGGCTCGCGGCGATCCGCAGCGGCCCGCCCGTCGCGGCGGCCAGCGGCAGCGGCGGATAGGCCGGCGGGTGGTCGGTCGCCAGCGTCCGGTGCTGGGCGGGCATCGCCACGGCCCCCGCCGCCAGGCAGCTGGGGCTGGCGCAGTCGGCCGTCCAGAGCGCCACGTGCACCGCCCAGTCGGCGCGGCCCTCCTCGGAGAACTCGCGGGTGCCGTCGAGCGGGTCGATGATCCACACCCGGGACGCGTCGAGGCGGTCCGGGCGCGAACCCTCGGTCCACGCCAGCCGTGACTGGTCGTCCTCCTCCGACAGCACCGCGTCCGCCGGACGCCACCGGGCCAGCTCCGCGCGCAACAGGTCGTGCGCCGCCTTGTCGCCGGCCGCCTTGAGCGCCTTGCCGTCGGCGTGGCCCAGCTCCGCCCGCGTCTGGAGCAGCACCTGACCGGCACGGTCCGCCAGCCAGCGGGCGAAGGCCGAATCGTTCACCGGCGGCGTGCCACCGGCCTCGGGCTCGCGCTGTCCCGCTATGCGTGCCGACGTCCCTGTCCGCTCGCTCATAGCCTCGCTCCTCACGACTAGTAGGCCCCGGAGGACCTGACCACGGCGGTCATCGTCCGCAAAAGGATGACCAGGTCCAAACCGAGCGACCAGTTCTCCACATAGCGCAGGTCCAGGCGGACGGCTTCCTCCCAGGAGAGGTCCGAACGGCCGGAGACCTGCCAGAGACCGGTCATGCCCGGTTTGACCGCCAACCGGCGCCGCACGTCACCGGCGTAGGCGGCGACCTCCGACGGCAGCGGGGGACGCGGACCGACCAGCGACATCTGACCCAGGACGACGTTCAGCAGCTGGGGCAGCTCGTCCAGCGAGAACCGGCGCAACCACCGGCCGACCGGGGTCACCCGCGGATCCTCGCGGATTTTGAAGAGCACTCCGTCGTGCTCGTTGAGGTGCCGGAGCTCGGCGAGCCTCGCCTCGGCGTCCACGAACATGCTGCGGAACTTGAAGATGCGGAACTCCGAACCGTCCCGCCCGACCCGAACCTGCCGAAAGAGTACCGGCCCGCGGGAGGTCACCCGGACGCAGAGTGCGACGGTCAGCAGCACCGGGCCGAGCAGGAGCAGCAGGGCCAGCGCCCCGAGCCGGTCGACCAGATCCTTGACGATGCGCGCGCCGCCGTGCAGCCGCGGGTGGTCCACGTGCAGCATCGGCAGTCCGTCGAACGGCCGGATCGTGGTCCGCGCGCCGGCCACGTCGATCAGCGCGCTGCCGACGATCAGGTCCACCTCGTCGCGTTCCAGCCGCCACGCGAGCCGGCGCAGCGCCACCCCGTCCAGCTCCGGGCAGCTCAGCACGACCACGGTGTCGGCCTCCGCGGCGTCGACCGCGAGCGCCACGTCGTCGAACGTCCCGTACACGGGCAGGTCCACCACGCCGTCGTGCTGCGGCGGCAGGCACGCGCCCACCACCTCCAGGCCGTGATAGCGCTCCCGGCGCAGCTGGCGGGTGATCCCGATGACGGACAGCTCGTGCCCGACCACCAGCACCCGGCGCAGGCTCTGCCCGCGGGCCCGCTCCAGATGCAGGTGCTTGCGCAGCGCGAACCGCAGGACCACGGCCGCGCCGACCGCCGCCGGGAGCGCCGCCAGCACGTACGACCGGGCAAGATCCAGATCGAGCGCGTACGACACGACGGCCGCGCCCGCGATCAGCCCGATCCCGCCGCGGAACACCCGCTGGTACTCGTCCGTGCCGACGAACAGGAACCGCCGCTCGTACGCCCGGCTCACCACCAGCACCGCCAGCAGCGCCACCGGCAGCAGCGCCGAGAGAAGCAGATACCACCTGTTGTACGCGGTCACCTCGTCGCCGAAACGCAGCGCGAACGTCACGGCCCCCGCGGCCACACCGGCCGTCAGATCGGCCAGCACCAGCGCCCGCACGTAGCGGCGCTCCCAGCGCTGCCGCCGCGACATCGCCGCGTGCCGGCCCCGGCCCCGGACGAACGGGCGGGCCGCCACGGACCGGTTGCGCCGCGTGGACCAGTGCCGCTC
>CAKUMG010000597.1 GCA_934667465.1 uncultured Actinoplanes sp.
CAGTGACGGGTAGATCGTGATCGTGTGGGCCAGCTGGTCGACCGTCAGGTTGTTCTCGACAGCCATCGTGATCGGCAGGATCAGCTCGCTCGCCTTGGGCGCCACCACGACGCCGCCCACGATCTGGCCCGTCGCCGGCCGGCAGAAGAGCTTGACGAACCCGTCCCGCAGCCCCGCCATCTTGGCGCGGGCGTTGCCGGTGAGCGGCAGCATCACCTGCCGCGCCGGGATCTTGCCCTGGTCGACGTCGTTCTGGGAGACGCCGACGGTGGCGAGCTCGGGGTCGGTGAAGACGTTCGCGGAGACCGTGCGCAGCCGCAGCGGTGAGACCGCCTCGCCCATGGCGTGCCAGACCGCGATGCGCCCCTGCATGGCGGCGACGCTGGCCAGGGGCAGCACGCCGGTGCAGTCGCCCGCGGCGTAGATGCCGGGCACGTTCGTACGCGACACGCGGTCCACGGTCACGTAGCCGCCCTTGGCGACCTCCACGCCGTACTCCCGCAGGCCCAGGTCGGCGGTGTTGGGGACGGCGCCGACCGCCATCAGGGCGTGCGAGCCGGTCACCGTGCGGCCGTCGGCGAGCGTGACCAGCACCCCGTCGCCGGTGCTGGCGACCGACTCGGCGCGCGACTGGTTGAGGATCTCCATGCCGCGCTCGCGGAACACCCGCTCTATGGCCATGGCCGCGTCGGCGTCCTCGTGCGGCATGACGCGCTCACGGCTGGAGACGAGCGTCACCCGGATGCCCATCGCGAGATAGGAGCTGGCGAACTCGGCGCCGGTCACGCCGGAGCCGATGACGATCAGGTGCTCGGGGAGTTCGGTGAGGTCGTAGACCTGCCGCCAGTCGAGGATGCGCTCGCCGTCGGGGACCGCCGTGGGCAGCACCCGCGGGGTCGCGCCGGTGGCGATCAGCACGGTCGAGGCGTCGACGGCGTATTCCGCGGCGCCGTGCGGGGTGATGAGCACCTGGTGGGTGTGGCCGAGGGTGTCCTCGCCGAGGCGGGCCCGTCCGTGCACCACGTCGACGCCGGCCTTGACGAGCTTGGCCTGGATGTCGCCCGACTGGGCCAGCGCGAGCTTCTTGACCCGGTCGTTGACGGCGGCCGCGTCGACCGTGACGCCCTCCAGGCCGGCCGACCGGATGCCGAACCGCTCGTTGTGCCGGTAGCCGGTGACCACCTCCGAGCTGGCGATGAAGGTCTTGGAGGGTACGCAGTCCGAGAGCACGCAGGCGCCACCGGCCCCCTCGGCCTCGACCAGGGTGACGTCCGCGTCGAGCTGGGCCGCGACCAGCGCCGCCTCGTACCCGCCGGGCCCTCCACCGATGATCACGATGCGGCTCACAAGATCCACCCTCCACAGTAACTTCGAGTGACGACGCGGCCGGAGGCACGGATCGTCCGCGATCCGCGCCTGCACCCCTGGAGAGGGAGGTCGCGGACAATGCTCGAACCCGACACGCGAGCTTCTATTCTCCACTACGCGGGTATCGGGCTATCGTCATCGCCGTGGGTCATTACGCCGCGTACGGTGCAAACCTCGATCCGGCCCGGATGCGGGCCTATTGTCCGCACTCCCCGATGGTGGGGGTCGGCTGGGTCGAGGGGTGGCGCCTGACCTTTGCCGGTGAGGGCGATCTGGGCTGGGAGGGCGCGGTCACCACGATCGTCGAGTCCCCCGGCGACCGGGTCTTCGTCGCGCTCTACGACGTCCACCAGTTCGACGCCGCCCAGCTCGACGAGCTCGAGGGCGTGACCGCGGGGGCCTACCAGAAGCTCACCGTGCGGGTCTCGACGCTGGAGGGCGACCTCAGCGCCTGGGTCTACGTCTTCGACGGCTACGAGGGCGGCATGCCCACCGCGTGGTATCTCTCCGAGGTCGCCAACGCCGCGGAGAAGGCCGGCGCCCCGGACGACTACGTCGCCGACCTGCGCCAACGCCCCACCCGCACGTCGACCCCGGAGATCTGAGCCCGGAGATCCGACCGCGCGCGGGCCCGGAGCCCGGGCCCGCCGCGAGGTGTCAGGAGCCGGTCAGCAGCGTCCGCTGGTAGATGTCGGCCTGATATTTCGGCTGCATCCCGACCCGGTGGTAGAGCCGCGCCGCCCGGGTCGGGTTCGCCATGTCCACCCCCAACCCGGCACGCGACCGCCCCTTGGCCGCATAGGTCGCGAAGGCCCGCCGCAGCAGCGCCTCGCCGACCCCCTTCTTGCGATACGTAGCCAGCACCGCCAGCGAGCGCACCCAGCCCTCCCCGTCGGCGGCGGACGAGTCGGAGGACTGCAGCACCCCGGCCCACTCACCGTCGGCGAAGGCCACGAACCACTCGTCGTACGAGACGCTGCTCTCGGCGGCGATCTGCGCGCGCCAGGTCGCGTAGTCCGTGGCGTGGTGATCCGTGTCGCGGAAGGCCTCCTGCACGGTCGCGTGGAACCGGCTCATCTCGGCGTCGTCGGACGGGTGCACCGGGCGCACGGTGACCCCGGCGGCCGGTGCCGGGGCGACCGGTGCCACGCCCGCCAGCGACATGGTCATCCGCGCGTGCTGCTTGACGAAGGCGAAGCCCGCGCCGGTGAGGGCCGCGATCCACGGCTCCTCGGACGGGATCGCGCCCGCCCGTACCTCGTACGCCCGGTGTCCGAACTCCACCGCCCGCTCGGCGGCGCGGCGCAGCAGCAGATCGAGCAGCGGCCGCTGGGCCGGCACGCCCCGCTCCGGCCACACGTAGACCTCGAGGAAGTCGCGCGCGCCCCGGTCGGCGTTGCCCGGGTAGGCCCAGCCGACGATCGCGCCGGCCTCGTCGAGTGCCACCCAGCAGTCGCGCTCCGGGTCGGTGTTGGGGCCGGTCAGCGCGTCGCGTACGTCGTCAACGGTGAAGTCGGGCTCGCCGACGGAGGCGATGTCGCTCGCATGCGCCAGCGCGAGGATCTCGGGCACGTCGTCGAGGCTCGGGCGGCGCACGCCCCACCCCGGAGGAAGTTCGGTCACGGCGTCAGCGTGCCTCATCGCGCGAAGCGGTGCGAGAGACTTTCGAGCAGCCCGCAGAACTCGATGCGGTCGGCGCGGCCCAGCGCCCCGTAGGCCTGGCCGGTGAGCGCGTCGGCGATCGACTCGGCCCACATGAACCGGCGGACCAGCGGGCCGGGCGGCGGATAGGGCGGCTGCCAGCCGAACGCGACGGCCCCTGTCTCCCCCTCCGGCCCGGCGATGATGGCCTGCAGCGGTGTCATGCCGCTGGCCCGGACCGCGACCACGTGCACGCCCAGCCGGTGCTCGTGCAGCAGGTGCAGCATGACGGCGGCCTGCGCGCCGGGCTCCTCCTCGGGCACCGGCATGGCCCGCCAGGCGGCGAAGAGCGGCAGCGCCGCACCGTCCACCGCGGACACGATCGGGCGGGCCAGCTCGAGCAGCCGGCCGACCCGGGGGAAATCGCCCAGCTCCTCGACGCCCCAGCGGCACAGCTCGTGCAGGTGCCAGGTGGCCACCTCGAGCGGCGGCGTCGATTTCGCGGCCGCCTCCCAGCCCTCGGTGACCGCGTCGGAGGCGATGAAGCCGATCGCGGCCGCGACGGTCTCGGCGCGCACGTCACCGAGCGCGCCGGCGCGGGCCGACACGTGGTAGGCCCAGCCGGACAGGCCGAGCACCCGGGCCCGGCGCAGGGTCTGTGGTGACTCGGCGAACGCGCCGACGACGGTGGTGAGAGCCGGACGGGCTTTGGCGGATGCCTGTTCGGGGGTCACCGTCCGATTCTGCTCTCCGCGGGCCACCGATGGAAAACCGGAACTCAGCCCGGATACTCGGCCTCCAGGTCCTCCAGTGCCGCCTCCACGTCGCCGGTGTGCCGCCGGGCGGCGGAGGCCTCCCGCTCGGCGGACCGTCGCGCCAGCTTGCGCCGGGACACCTCGGCCTGCGCCACGATCCGCTGCCGCTCCAGCTCGGCGATCTGCTCCTCGATCTCGTCGATGGAGTGGCCTGCGTCACTCTCGGCGGCCTGCGCGCGTTCCAGCGCCGCGGTCGCCTTGTCCTGGGCCCGGCGCGCGGACGTCAGCTCGCGTTTGAGCTCCCGGCGCCGGGCCGCGCGCTCGGCCCGCGCCTTCTCCTCCTCGCGCCGCCGGCGCGTGTCCAAGACGGTGACGGAAGCCGCCGGCTCTTCGTCCTCGACCGACGAGACGGGGGAGGCAGGGGCGGCGGGCGCCTCGTCGGTCACCAGCCGCAACCGTGGCCGCGGCACCTCCCCGAACCCGGCGTACGAGATTGCCTTGATCAACCGGCCGGACCGCACCTGATCGGCGATCTCCGGCTCGGCCAGCGCCGCCGTCAGCGTCGCCTCCACCTCGCCGGTCGGCAGTTTGACCGTACGCAGCGCCGGGTCCGCCTCCACCGCCAGTTTCCGCGCGGCATTGACCAGCGCGGACACCACCTGCCGCCGCTGCGTGGACAGCTCGCGCAGCTGGTCGCCGTGCAACCCCCGCTGCGCCTCCCGCAGCGCCGTGGACAGCTCCACCAGCTCGTCGATCAGCTCGGGCCTGCGCAGGGCGAGCAGGTTGACCAGCCAGGCGGCCACCGTCGGTTTGCGCAGCGCGGTGAGCCGCTTCACCAGATCGCGGTCGCCGGTCCCGCGCGCGTCGGCGATCGCGGCGGACCGGGCCGCGACGAAGCCGTCCGGCGGCGCCTCGTAGAG
>CAKUMG010000598.1 GCA_934667465.1 uncultured Actinoplanes sp.
AGCTGCCGTCGAACCGCCAGGACCAGGTCACCTACGGGAACCGCCCCGCGCACGACTCCGCGGAGGTCACCGTGCCGGGCGTGCCGGGTCAGCCGGCGGGGGTGCTCGAGGTGCGCGGGCGGGGGTTGGTCTGCATCACGCCGTTGAGGTAGAGCGACTCGCGGCACTGGGTGGCCTGGCGGGCGTTGGCCGGGGTGCCGGGGCGGCGGCAGATGACCAGCATGCTGACGCGCGCGCCGGCCGGGATGCGGATCGGGGTGACCGAGTGGTAGTCCTGGTTGCGGAAGTTCTCCAGGGCGTAGGTGACCACCGGGACGCCGTTGGCCGTGACGCGCAGCGTGCCCTCGTCGCCCTGCACGTTGTCGACCAGGAAGTCGGTGAGCAGGAACGTGCGGCGGTCGGGGACCGTGAACGAGCGCTGCGCGGAGCCGCCGGGGTTGGTGGCGAAGGTGACCGCGGCGGAGAACTGCTGGCCGTTCAGGTTGCCCGAGCCGCTGCCGGTCCCCGTACCGCTGCCGTTGCCGTTGCCCTGGCCGTCACCGCCGCCGGGAGTGCCCGCGCCGCCCTGGTTGCCGGCGCCGGGACCGGCCGAGGCGGTCGGCGCCGGGTCGGGCGGGGTGGTGGTGAGCGCCTCCTCCTCGGCCTGCCGGGCCGCGACGGCCTCGGCGTCGACGGCCTCGCGGGCGGCCGACTGCACCGCCGGGCGGACCAGGCCGAACCAGAGCGCGAGCAGGAGCAGCAGCAGCGCGAGCAGCGCGGCGAGCAGCTTGAGCAGGCCGGGCGAGATGATCGGGCGCTGCACGAACACGCCCTCCATGGCCAGCACGCGGCCGCCGCGGGCGCGCGTCTCGGCGGTGAAGGGGAACTCGCGGGGCGCGCCCCACCACAGCCAGCGGCGCGAGCGGGCGGTGAGCCGGGTCTCCGCCCGGGTGCCGTTGCCCGCGGTCAGGCGCTCCGGGCGCACCGCGAAGGTGAGCTGGTCGGTGGCGTCCTCGGCGGCGAAGACCAGCTCCTCGGTGATGTTGCCGGCGTTGTCGGTCTCGATGCGGTAGCGGCCCTGCTTGTAGCCGGACCGGGAGCCGGGCTGCAGCTGGGTGGCCAGCTCGTCGAAGGGCTCGACGGTGAGCACGCCCTCCTGCACCACGGTGTCGCCGGGGTGCTCGGCGGGGACGACCCGCACGCCGAAGGCCCGGTCGCCGGCCGGGACCCGGGCGGAGCGCGGCGGAGCGAACAGCACCTCGACGGTCGCGCTACCCGCGGGATAGAGGGTGAGCTCCGCCGGCTCGACCGTGGCCCATGCGCCGGGCTCGCCGAGGACCTCGATCGCGTAGGCCTCGACGGTGTCGCCCGCGTTGCGCACCGTGACCGGCACCGTCGCCGTGGAGCCGGGGATCACGGAGATCGAGGTCATGCCGAGAGAGGCCGATGCACGCATGTCACCGAGCGTAGGAAGCGACAGCCGTCTCGGCAGGAGCCGTCGGGGAACGGTGCCGGGCAAAGGTGTTGCCCGTTCGTCCCCCCTCTACCGCTCGTTAAGTCCTCGCTAAGCGGCGTCCGGACACTGGGGACGGTCAGCGCTCAAGGGGGAACTATGCAGCGGATTGCAGTACATGTCCAGGCCACGGATCCGGTGACGGCGACGGGCATGGCGAGCCTGCTCGGCGGGCGGCCGGAGCTCCGGGTGGTCGGCGACGCCGAGAAGCCGGCGGCGGCGGTCACGGTGGTCGTCACCGACGCCGTGACGGAGGAGACGTTCACCACGCTGCGTGAGATCCGCCGGGGCACGAGCCGCCCGGTGCTCGTGCCGGCGACCATCGACGACGGCCAGCTCTCGCGCGCGGTCGAGTGCGGCATCGTCGGTGTCGTCCGCCGCTCCGAGGCGACGGGTGCCCGGCTGGCGCAGGTCGTCGCGGGCGCGACCCGCGGCGAGGGCAGCATGCCGGGCGACCTGCTGGGCCGGTTGCTGGAGCAGATGGGCCGGCTGCAGCGCGACGTGCTGCCCTCGCACGGGCTCACCCTGCACGGGCTCACCACCCGGGAGGCCGACGTCCTGCGGCTGGTGGCCGACGGGCTCGAGACCCGGGAGATCGCCTCGAAGCTGTCCTGGTCGGAGCGGACCGTCAAGAACGTCCTGCACGAGATCACCACCCGGCTGCAGTTGCGCAACCGGGCCCACGCGGTGGCGTACGCGCTGCGCCACGACCTGATCTGAGCGCGCCCCGGCACGCGGGGGCAGCGGGTCTGCCCGCGGCGCTGCCCCCGCGCCCGGTGCGCGGGGGCAGCCGCGAAGCCATCCTGGAGTCTTCCTTTTCGTCTTCTCGAGGTGCACCCGTGCGTTTACCCCGGACGTTGCCGGCCGCCACCCTGGCCGTGCTCCTGGCCGCGATCGCGGCGTGGGTGGTGACCGGCGCCGGTGCCGGCGCCGCCCCCGGCGATCCCCCGCCCACCGCCGACGAGCTGCGGATCGCCTATACGGGCACCCAGCACCGCTCGATCGGCGTGGCCGGGCTGGAGGAGTCCACCACCTCCCCGCTGTTCGGGACCGGGCCGCAGCACTTCGACGACGAGGCGTCGGCGCGCGACAACGTGGTCGCGTTCGTGAGCCGCCGCGACAATCGCCTGGCGCAGGTCTACGTCTCCACCGGCACCGGGGCGCCGCGGCGCATCCCCACCCCGGGCGACCAGGTGGCGAGCCGCCCGGTCGTGTCGAACAGCCGCACCCAGGTGGCGTTCGCCCTGACCCGCGACGGTGTGGCGAGCCAGCGCGACATCTGGGTGGCGAACGTGGACGGCAGCGGCACCCCCCGGCGGGTCACCGACGGCGTGGGCGACAACTACTGGCCCAGCTGGTCGCCGGACGGTTCCGAGATCGCGTTCGAGTCGTTCCGCGGCGGCGACGCACCGCAGGTCTGGTGCGTCCGGGTCGACGACGTGAGCACGATCGGGGTGCTCGTCCCCGGCGGCACCGGCGGCGCCGGCGAACCGGCCTGGAACACCGACGACGAGCACGCCGGGCTCATCGCCTACACGGACGCCCCGCGCGACACCGCCGCCCGCAAGATCTACATCTACGATCGCGGCACCAACGTCGCCACCGCCCTGCTCCCCGGGCGCTGGGAGAGCCGGCAGCCGTCCTGGTCCAAGGACGGCGAGACGCTCGCGTTCCTGAGCCGCAGCGTGCAGCCCGACGGCAACGTGGCACCGGACGGCATCGAGCGGGTCTACACCGCCGATCCGCAGGACGACCCGTGTGACTGCAAGGCCGTGCTGCAGCTGTCGGAGGACCGGCTGCCGTCGCACCCCGGCTTCTACTACCCGGCGGAGGGCGTTGAGCGGCTGCTGGTCACCCGCACGACAGCCCCGGACCGCTACACCGCCACCCTGCAGGACATCCGCCCGAACGCGGTCGACCCGCGCGACCTCGGGGTGACGCTGCTGCGCGAGGACCCGGGCGCCACCGCGGACGCCGACCTGGTGTGGAACCCGCGCAACGGCGACCCCTGGTGGTCGCGCCCGTCGTACTCGCCGGACGGGCAGCAGATCCTGGTCAGCCGCTTCGAGGGCGAGGGCGCCGGCCGGGTCGCGCGGCTGTGGGTCGTCAACGCCGACGGCTCCTCGCCGCGGATCCTGCCGGTCGAAAACCGGACGGCCACCAGCCAGGAGACCGAGGCGGTCTGGTCGCCGAGAGGCGACCGGATCGCCTACTCGCGGCGCGAGGCGGGTCAGGTGGCGCAGATCCGGGTGATCGACGCGACCTCCGGCGAGGAGAAGCACACGCTCGCCCCGGCCACGAGCGGCATCGGCGACACCCAGCCGGCCTGGTCGCCGGACGGCAAGGTGCTGGCCTATACCCGCGGGCAGCCGTACGGCGACGCCCCGGACAGCAACGTCTGGGTGACGTCCGCCCGGCCCCGGGCGGAGATCCCGGCGGGCGAGGCCGTGCCGGTGACGCTCAACATCAGCGAAGCCTCCGACTGCCAGTGCCGCAACGACTACAGCGCTGCCTTCTCCCCGGACGGCGAAGATCTCGCGTTCGGCCGGTCGCCGGACGGCATGCTGGTCACCGACACCGCGGGGGAGAGCTGCGAGGTGCTGGTGCCCGCCGGCCGCACCTGCGTGGAGGACCTCCCGGCCGGCGACGGCGGCCCCTGGCGCCCGGCCGAGATCGACTGGTCGCCGGACGGCGGCCGGCTGGCGCACGTGTCCCGCCGCGAGTCCGGCGAGGACTCCCCCGAGTACGTCAAGACGTTCGACCGCGCGAGCAGCACCCGCGACGGGCTGACCTGGGAGATCCCGGGCCGGCACAAGTGGCCCGCCTGGCAGCGGGCCAGCGACGTGGCCACCGCCGTGGTCCGCGCGCCGGAGCCCGTGGCGCCGGGCGAGACCGCGACCGTGCAGCTGTCGGTGACCGACAAGGGCCCCTCCCCTGCCTTCGGCGTCCGCGTCGACCTCACGGTGCCGCCCGGCGCGGTGCTGACCGGGCTGACCGCCGACGACGAGAGCGCCACCTGCAACGTCGAGCTGGCGTTCTGCGTCCTGGGCCGGATCGGCGTCGGCGGGACCCGGATCATCCGGGCCGAGCTGACCGCCGCCGCGCCCCTGGTGTCGGTGCTGCGCTGGCGGGCCGGCGGCTGGCTCCGCGACGCCGTGCCCGCGGACAACGAGGCCGAGGTGCCGCTGGTC
>CAKUMG010000599.1 GCA_934667465.1 uncultured Actinoplanes sp.
CTTGAACCCCCGCGCATACGCGGCCACCGCGTCGGCGACCAGCGGCGCGGCGGCCGGGTCGCCCCGGCGCGCCACCCCCCGGTGCAGCTCGGCCGGCTGCCACCCGGCGCGCAGCAGCCGCGCCACGCCGTCGAACAGGGCCGCGGTCAGCACCGGGTCGCTCTCCGTGGCCGGGGTGACGGTCAGCAGGTCCAGCCCGTCCTCGTAGCCGATGGTGCCCCGCATGATGCCCGCTACCGTGTCCCGAACCCCGTTCACCTGCCCAGCGTAGTGAGCGGGGCACCGGGGTCAGGTCACCGGGCGGCACCCACCAGCTGCGGTTCCGGCTCCTCCGGGGCGGTCGCGGCGACCGTACGCAGCTTCTCGCCCTCGACGTCGACGTCCGGCAGCAGCCGGTCCAGCCAGCGCGGCAGCGCCCACGCCCGCCGCCCCAGCAGCGTCATCACCGCCGGGACCAGCGTCATCCGCACCACGAACGCGTCGAACAGGATCGCCGCGGCCAGCGCGAAGCCGATCGCCTTGATCGTCGAGTCCGGCGCCAGCACGAAGCCCGCGAACACGCTGACCATGATGATCGCGGCGGCCGTGACCACCCGCGCACTGTGACCGAAACCGTTCACCACGGCGTCGCGCGGCGCCGCGCCGTGCACGTGCTCCTCGCGCATCCGGCTGACCAGGAACACCTCGTAGTCCATGGCGAGGCCGAACACGATGCCGATCAGCAGCACCGGGATCAGGCTGGGGATCGGCCCGGCCTCCGCCACCCCGAACAGATCGGCCAGCCAGCCCCACTGGAACACCGCGACCACCGCGCCGAACGTCGCGGCGACGCTGAGCAGGAACCCGCCGATCGCCTTGACCGGCACCAGGATCGAGCGGAACAGCAGGGTCAGGAGCAGGAAGGCCAGAACCACGATCACCGCGAGGTACGGCCCCAGCGCCGCCCCCATCTTGGCGGCGATGTCGATCGAGACCGCGGTCGTCCCGGTGACCGCCAGGTCCGCGCCGGTGTCACGCTGCAGCCCCGCGCTCGCGTCGCGGATCGCGTGCACCAGGTCGGTGGTGGCCTCCTCGTCCGGGGCGCTCGCCGGCACCACCTGCACGATCGCGGTGTCCCCGGCCGGGTTGAACACCGCCGGGCTCACCACCGCGACGCCGGGCAAACCCTGCAGCGTCGCGGTCGCGGTGGCCGCCGCGGCCTGCGGGTCGCCCGCCCCGGCGGCGTCCACGACGACGACCAGCGGGCCGTTGAAGCCCGGCCCGAAACCCTGGGCCAGCAGGTCGTACGCCTTCCGTTGCGTCGTCTCCGGCGCCGCCACGTCGTCACCGGGCAGGCCGAGCCGCAGATCCAGCGCCGGGATCGCCAGCACCAGCAGGCCGGCCGTGGCGGCGAGCACCGTCAGCACCGGGCGCCGGGTGACCAGCCCGGCCCAGCGGCGGCCCAGCGGGGCCCCGGAGCTCCGGGTGATCCGCCGGCCCGTGAGCATCCGGTCGCCGGCGAACCCGAGCATCGCGGGCAGCAGCGTCAGTGCGATCAGCACCGCCACCACGACGGCACCGGCCGCGGCCAGGCCCATCTCGGTCAGGAACGGGATGCCGACCACCGCCAGCGCCGCGAGCGCGATCACCACGGTCAGCCCCGCGAACGTCACCGCGGACCCGGCCGTGCCCGCCGCGCGCCCGGCCGCCTCGATCGCGGGCTGCCCCGACGCCCGCTCGTGCCGGTAGCGCGACACGATGAACAGCGCGTAGTCGATCGCCACGGCCAGGCCGAGCATCAGCGCCAGGGTCGGCGTGGTGCTGCCGATGTCCGTGAAGCCGCTGACGATCTGGATCGCGGCCAGCGCGGCGCCGACCCCCAGGATCGCCGTGAGCAGCGGCAGCCCGGCCGCCACCAGCGACCCGAACGTGATCATCAGGACGACGGCGGCGACCAAGAAGCCGAGGACCTCGCCCAGCCCCTGCTCCGGCGGGCCCTGCAGCGCGTCACCCCCGGCCTCCACGGTCAGCCCGGCGTCGCGGCCCGGCGTCATCGCCTCGACCAGCGCCTCCCGGTCCGCCTCGGCCAGCTCCGGCGCCTGCACCCGATAGGTCACCTGCGCGTACGCCACGGTCCCGGCCGGGTTCAGGCCCGCCTCGAGCGGGTCCGTGACCGCGGCCACCTGCGCGCCCGAGCGCAGCTCGGCGACGGTCGCCGCGACGGCCGTACGGTTGGCTTGATCTGTCAGTTTTTGATCCGCCGGAGCCGCGAAGACCACCCGCGCCTGGGCGTTGCCCGCGCCGGCCTGCGGGAACCGCTCGGCGAGCAGGTCCTGGGCCTCCTGGGCCTCGGTGCCCGGGATCGAGAAGCCGTTCGAGGTCGGACCGCTCAGCGCGAACGCCCCGGCGCCGAGCGCGGCGATCAATGTCAGCCACAGCGCGAGGACCCACCGGCGGTGCCGGAAGCTCATTCGCCCGAGCCGGTACAGGAAGGTAGCCATGCCCCGAAAGGCTTCTCGAACCGGCCGGCAAAAGCGTCCTCCGCGCGTGGGCAGCCCGCTACCACGGTCGTAGTACCGGCGGCGGACGCTGTTACTGCGCTCGGTGGATCCGCCGGGAGCGGCGCCGCGCGTACCGTGCACGGTGATGAACTCGCGGATACTGGCGTGGAAGCAGGCGGCGGAGAAGCCGGTCCTGCTCGACGTGTTGCTCGCCGTCGTCCTGTCGTGGGCGGTTATGAAGAAGGCCGCCGTCGACGGGCACCCTGCCACCGGCGACGTGCTCGTCGCGCTCGCGGCGTTCCTCGGCGTGCTGCTGCGCCGCGTACGGCCGATGCTCGCGCTCGGGATCGTCACCCTCACCGCCGCCGGCGCGATCACCCAGGGCGTCAGCAATCCGGGGCTCATCGCCGCGCTCGGCGTCATCACCTACTCGATCGCCGCGCACACCACCCGCACCCACGGCTGGGCCTGCGCGCTCGGCGCGTCGGGCGCGCTCTATGTCGTGGGCCTGATCACGGCCGCCGAGGACTGGTGGCGGTTCACGACGCTGGGCGTGTTCGCGTGGCTGTTCATGGCGGCGGCGGCCGGCGATGCGGCGCGCACCCACCGGGCGTACGTCGCCGAGGTCGAGGAACGCGCCCGCCGCGCCGAGCAGACCCGCGAGGAGGAGGCCCGCCGCCGCGTCGTCGACGAGCGCATGCGCATCGCCCGCGAGCTGCACGACGTCGTCGCCCACCACATCGCAGTGATCAGCGTCCAGGCCGGCGCCGCCGCCCACGTGCTGCCCCGCGACCCGCAGCAGGCCGGGCCGGTGCTCGAGCGCATCCGCGAGGCCTCCGACATGGTCCTGCAGGAGATCCAGTCGGTGATCGGCGTCCTGCGCGACGACCTCACCTCCGACGTCCCGGAGCCCGCGCCGGGCCTGGTCCGGCTTCCCGACCTGATCGAGGGGCTGACGTCGGGAGGCTTCCGCGTACGGGTCCACGAGCGCGGCAAGCAGCGCGAGCTGCCCGCGGTCGTGGACCTCGCGGCGTACCGGATCGTGCAGGAAGCGCTCACCAACGCGTCCCGCTACGGCTCCGGGGAGGCGACCCTGCTCGTCGAGTACGCGCCCAGCGGCGTCATCCTCGAGGTCACCAACTTCCTCGGCCCGGCCTCGTCGACTTCCGGTTCCGGGTACGGGCTGGTCGGCATGCGCGAGCGCGCCACGTCCGCGGGCGGGCAGGTCGCCGCCGGACCCACCGGCGACGGGCGGTTCCGGGTCCACGCCGTCCTGCCGACCGAGGAGTCGCGCGCCTGCGTCCCCTTCGTCGGCGGGCTCTTCTCCAAGGAAGCGCTCGCATGACCATCCGCGTCCTGCTCGCCGACGACCAGGCGCTCATCCGGGCCGGCTTCCGCATGATCATCGACTCGGAGCCCGGTCTCGAAGTGGTCGGCGAGGCCGCCGACGGCGGCGAGGCCATCGCCCTGGCCCGCAGCGAACGCGCCGACGTCGTCCTCATGGACATCCGCATGCCCCGCGTCGACGGCCTCGAGGCCACCCGCCGCATCGGCGCCGACGACGACCTCGCCGGCGTCCGCGTCCTGGTCCTCACCACGTTCGAGAACGACGACAACGTGGTCCTGGCCCTGCAGGCGGGCGCGAGCGGCTTCCTCGGCAAGGGCGTCGCCCCGCAGGACCTGCTGCACGCCATCCGCGTCGTCGCCTCCGGCGAGGCCCTGCTCAGCCCGCGCGCCACCCGGGGACTGGTCGGCCGCTTCCTCACCAGCCTGCGCCCGCCCGCCGGCACGCTGCCGGGCCTCGACCTGCTGACCGACCGCGAGCGCGAGATCCTGGTCCTGGTCGCGCACGGGCTCTCCAACGACGACATCGCCGAGCGGCTGTTCCTGTCGCCGCTGACCGCGAAGACCCACGTCAACCGGGCGATGACGAAGCTGGGGGTACGCGACCGGGCGCAGCTGGTGGTGCTCGCCTACCAGCACGGCCTCGTCCGGCCCGGTGACGCCCTGCCCGGCTCCTGACCCGCCCGCGCCTGTTCCTCGCACCGCGTTCTGTCCCGGCTCCTGACCCGTCCGCGCCCGTCCTCCCGCCCCGCGGCGCCAAAACTCCGTTGCGCACAATTTAGTTGTGCCCAATTTAGTTGTGCGCAATGCTTCGGGCGCGGCGACCCCGGTGCTGGTCGCGGGCGCGCTACCAGGAC
>CAKUMG010000600.1 GCA_934667465.1 uncultured Actinoplanes sp.
AGGCGTACGAGATCTTGGGGTGGGGGGTGAAGCCCTGCGAGAAGGCGATCGGGACGGCGGCCCGGCGCAGGGCCCGCTCGAAGGCCCGGGCGAAGTCCCGGTGCGAGGTGAACCGCAGCGGCCCGCGCTTGGCATAGCGCAGGCGGATCCGCTGAACGACCGGCGCCTGACCGCCCGGGGGCTGATTCTTGGCGATGACTATGTCCTTAGAAGTTCGAATTCCCGGCGAGCGCGAACCCGCCGGGAACACTCAGTGGGTGTGCGCGGGAGCCGGCACGCGCAGGCCACCGACGGGCGTCAGCGGCAGCAGCTTCTTGCCGGTGGGGCCGATCTGGATCTCGGTGTCCATCGACGGGCACACGCCGCAGTCGAAGCACGGGGTCCAGCGGCAGTCGTCCTGCTCGTACTCGCTCATGGAGTCCTGCCAGTCCTGCCAGAGCCATTCCTTGTCGAGCCCCGAGTCGAGGTGGTCCCAGGGCAGGACCTCGAGCTCCTCGCGCTCACGGGTGGTGAACCAGTCGAGGTCCACGCCGAACTCCGGCAGGACCTCGTCGGCGGCCTCGACCCAGCGGGCGTACGAGAAGTGCTCGGACCAGCCGTCGAAGCGCTGGCCCTTGTCCCAGGCCCGCTTGATGACCTTGCCGACCCGGCGGTCGCCGCGCGAGAGCAGGCCCTCGATCAGCGACGGCTCGCCGTCGTGGTAGCGGTAACCGATCGCGCGGCCCAGCGAGCGGTCGCTGTTGATCTCCTGCTTGAGCATCTTGAGCCGGTTGTCGATGACCTCGGGGCGCTCCATCGGCGCCCACTGGAACGGCGTGTGCGGCTTGGGCACGAACCCGCCGATCGACACCGTGCAGCGGATGTCCTTGGTGCCCGCCGCGGCCCGGCCGGCGCGGATGACCTCGTGCGCCATCCGGGCGATTTGCAGCACGTCGTCGTCGGTCTCGGTGGGCAGGCCGCACATGAAGTAGAGCTTCACCTGCCGCCAGCCGTTGGAGTACGCCGTGACGACCGTCCGGATCAGGTCCTCCTCGGTCACCATCTTGTTGATGACCTTGCGGATCCGCTCCGAGCCGCCCTCGGGCGCGAACGTCAGGCCCGTGCGCCGCCCGTTGCGGGACAGCTCCTGGGCCAGGTCGATGTTGAACGCGTCCACCCGGGTCGAGGGCAGCGACAGCGAGACGTTGGTGTCCGCGTACTGCTCGGCGAGGCCCGAGCACATGTCGCCGATCTCGGAGTGGTCCGCGCTGGAGAGCGAGAGCAGGCCGACCTCGGAGTAGCCCGAGTACTCGAGGCCCTCCTTGACCATCTGGCCGACCGTGGTGATCGAGCGCTCCCGCACCGGGCGGGTGATCATGCCCGCCTGGCAGAAGCGGCAGCCCCGGGTGCAGCCGCGGAAGATCTCGACCGCGTAGCGCTCGTGGACCGTCTCGGCGAGCGGGACCAGCGGCTTCTTCGGGTAGGGCCAGGCGTCGAGGTCCATGGTCGTGCGCTTGTTGACCCGGAACGGCACGTCCGGGCGGTTGGGCACGACCCGCTGGATCCGGCCGTCGGGCAGGTAGTCGACGTCGTAGAAGCGCGGGACGTAGATGCTCTCCGTGCGCGCGAGGCGCAGCAGCAGCTCGTCGCGGCCGCCGGGCTGCCCCTCGGCCTTCCACTCCCGGATGATGCCGGTGATCTCGAGGACCGCCTCTTCGCCGTCGCCGAGCACGGCGGCGTCGATGAAGTCGGCGATCGGCTCGGGGTTGAACGAGGCGTGCCCGCCCGCGAGCACGATCGGGTCGTCGATGCCGCGGTCGGCGCTCTCCAGCGGGATGCCGGCGAGGTCGAGCGCGGACAGCATGTTGGTGTAGCCGAGCTCGGTGGCGAACGACAGGCCCAGCACGTCGAACGCCCGCACGGGGCGGTGCGCGTCGACGGTGAACGCCGGGACGCCGTTCTCCTTCATGAGCGCTTCGAGGTCGGGCCAGACCGCGTAGGTCCGCTCGGCCAGCACGTCCGGCTGCTCGTTGAGCACCTCGTAGAGGATCTGAACGCCCTGGTTGGGCAGGCCGACCTCGTACGCGTCGGGGTACATCAGGGCCCACCGGACGGTGGTGGCGTCCCAGTCCTTGACGACGGCGCCCAGCTCGCCGCCCACGTACTGGATCGGCTTGCTGACCCGGGGCAGCAGCTGTTCCAACTGCGGGAAGACCGAAACGACACTCATGGGCATCCAGCGTACGCGTCCCGCGGCGCGCCCCGTCGGCCAGGGCGCGCCCGGCCGGCGGTCCCGTCAGCCCCCGACCTCGCTCGCCGCCCGGTCCAGATCGGGGCTCATCAGGTCGTCCCGGAACGCGCACAGCTGCAGGGTCATCCGCGCGGCCCCGGTCTCGCCGACGACCAGCCGGATCGGGGTGCCCGCCTGGTCGAGATCCCCGACCAGGGCGTCGAGCAGCCGCACCCCGGCGCTGTCCAGGAACGAGACCGCCGTCAGGTCGATCAGCACGGCCCCGCTGTCCCCGGTCCGGCGCACGATCTCGCGGCCGATCTCCGGCGCGTTCGCGAGGTCGATCTCGCCCGCCAGCCGGACCAGATCGGCCCGGCCCAGCTTGGCGAAGGTCACCCACTGCTCGGTCATCGCGCCTCCCGGCGGGTCCGCCGCATCGTCACCGTGGTCCCCTCCGAGCGGTCGAAGGTCACCTGGTCCATCACCTGCCTGATGAGCTGCAGCCCGCGCCCGCGCGCGACGTCGGCCGCCGAGCCCTTCCAGTCGCCGCGGTCGGTCACGGTGACCTCGACGGCGTCGGCGTTGACGGTAGCGGTCACGTCGACGATGCCGAACGGGTCGTTGCGGTAGCCGTGCTCGATGGCGTTGGCCACCGCCTCCGACGAGGCGAGCAGCACCGCCTGCGTGCTCTCGTCGTCGACGGCGTGCGACACCAGCCAGCCGCGCAGGTCCTTGCGGAGCAGCGCGATCTGCACCGGGTCGGCGCCGATCGAGCGTTCCATCCGCTCCTCGGTGCCCAGCGACAGGCAGAGCAGGCACACGTCGTCGGCGTGCTCGCGGCCCACCAGGGTCTCGGCCAGGCCCGCCATCAGCCCGGGCAGCGGTGCGTCGCGGCGGCCCGCATACGTACGGGCCAGCACCTCGAAGCCCTTGTCGATGCGCCGGGTCCGCCGCTCGATCAGCCCGTCGGTGTAGAGCAGCAGGCGGCTGCCCGCGGCGAGCCGGGTCCGGTGCTCGACCCGCGCCCTGCTCCCGGCCCGCGAACCGAGCGCGCCGGAGCGGCCCTCCAGCAGGTAGCGGGGCGCATCGCCGGGCACGGCCAGCAGCGGCGGCAGGTGCCCCGCGCAGGCGTACGTCATCTCGCTCGTGCCCAGGTCGATCTCGGCGTAGGCGACCGTGGCCATCCGGGCCGACTCGACCCGGTCGACGAAGCGGTCCAGGCGCTCCAGCAGCCGGGCGGGACCGGCCTCGGCCGACGCGAGCGCCCGGATGGCGCTGCGCAGCTGGCCCATGGTGGTGGCCGCGTCGATGCCCCGGCCGACCACGTCGCCGACGACCACCGCGAGCTTGTCCGGGGTGATCAGGAACGCGTCGAACCAGTCGCCGCCGACCTCGAGGTCGTGCGCGCCGGCCTGGTAGTGCGTCTCCACCGCGAAGCGCGGGTCGGTGGGCAGGTCGCCGGCGAGCAGGCTGCGCTGCAGGGTCCGGGCGATGGCCCGTTCCTGCTCGTAGAGGCGGGCGTTCTCCAGCGCCAGCCCGGCCCGGTCGGCCAGGTCGGTGAGGAAGACGGCTTCCGCCGCGGCCGTACGCCGCCCGGGCGCCATCCGCAGCGCCAGCGTGCCCAGCACCTTGCCGCTCGCGCTCAGCGGCAGCACCGCGCAGTCCGGGTCGGGCCCGATGTCGGTGAACTCGGGCTTGCCGCTGGCCACCACCGCCGCGATCCGCTCGGCGAGCCGCTCCGGGTCGGGCGCCGGGCCCCCGGCGTCGGCGAGCAGGCCGGCCTGGCCGACCTGCAGCCGGACCGCGGCCCACTCGGCGATCTCGGGCACGACCCGCTCGACCAGGCGCCGGGCCCGGGGCATCAGCCGCGGGATCTCCTCGAGCGCCCGGGTGGTCCCGGCGAGGAACGTGGCCCGGGTCTCGCGGCGGCGCGCGTCGTCGTAGAGCCGGGCCCGGTCGAGCGCCTGGCCCGCCTGGTGCCCGAGCAGCCGGGCCACGCGCAGCTCGCCGTCGGTCAGCTCGCGTGCGCCGGTGAACGCGAAGCTGAGCACGCCCAGCACCTCGGCGCCGATGGCCTCGCCCGCGAACCCGGTGGTGAGCGGCAGCAGCACGGCGACCTCGCAGCCCATCCGGGCCATCGTGGCGGCCAGCTCCGGGAACCGCTTGCGCGCCTCGGCGGGCGACCGGAAGACGTGCAGGTCACCCTGGCGCGCGACCTCGGCGATCGGGCGCGACGACGCGGTCGGGATGTCGTCGCGGGCCGGGCCGCCGGGCTCGGTGGTGGCGACAGCGGTCAGCTGCTCGCGGTCCGGGTCGACCAGCCACACGCTGCTGCGGTCGGCGCCGAAGGCCGGCCCCGGGGCGCGGACCACGGCCTCGGCGACCTCGGTCGCGGTGGGCGCGGCGGCCAGGTCGGCGACCACCTGCTGCAGGGCGCGGACCCGCTGCTCGGAGG
>CAKUMG010000601.1 GCA_934667465.1 uncultured Actinoplanes sp.
GGCGTGGGGCGCGGGCGGCGCGTCGGGCGTGGGCGGGGCCGGAGGGGGCGGAGGGTGCGGACCGGCGGAGCCCGCCGGGGGCGGCGAGGTCGGGATGACGGTGGTGGGGTCGTCGGCGCTGCCGTCGCCGCCGTCGGGGCGGCCGTGCAGGCGTTCCTTGCCGAGGCGGGTCGCCACCAGCGTGCCCCGGACGGCGGCAGCGGTCGCCACGGTGGCGGCCAGGATGATGCCGAGGCGGCCGTCGAGCGGGATGAGGCCCAGGGCGCCGCCCACGACCCAGGCGATCATCAGGACCGTCTCGGAGTGGGCGAAGGCGCTGGCGCGCAGGCGCTCGGGCACGCGTTCCTGGATGCTGGCGTCGACAGCGAGCTTGGAGATGCCGCTGAAGACGGCCGCGACCAGGGCGAAGAGGGCCACCATCGGCAGGGTGAAGAAGACGGCGGTGAGCACGGCGACGCCCGCGGTCAGGGTGAGACCGCCGGACTGCAGGGCCGCCGGGCGGCGGATGCGCAGACGGGTGCCGGCGGCGGTGGCGAGGAAGGTGCCGCCCGCGAGGGCCGCGCCGACCACGGCTACCGCGCCCTGGCCGCCGACGTCGTAGCCGAAGACGGTCGTGCCGAGACTGCCCGCCTTGACCGCGAACGCGAGGTAGAGCAGCAGGAAGCCGTAGAGCAGCCGGAAGCTGGCGCTGCCGATCAGCGTGTTGACGACGAGGCTGCCGGAGAGCGGCCGGTCCGCGCCCCGGCCGAGGCGCAGCATCGTGCGGAGGGGCCGCGGGACGGCCTCGGGCGGATCGGAGTCGGCCCGGGGCGGCAGCCGCAGCGAGACGATCACGCCGATCAGGAAGATCAGCGCCGCGACGCGCAGCGGCCACTGCGGACCGATGGTGAAGGCGAGCAGGCCGACCGGGGCGACCACCGCGCCCGCGAAGGTGCCGTAGACGCTGGCCCGCGCGCCGACCTGGGACAGGCCCACCCCGGCGGGCAGCAGGCGGGGGACGGCTGCGGACCGCGCCACGCCGTAGGCCCGGGAGAGTGCCAGCACTCCGAACGCGGCCGGATAGAGCTCCCAGCCGAAGAGATTGTTGGCGATGACGTACGCGAGGAACGCGCGCCCGAGCATCGTCAGCGCCAGCGCGTAGCGGCGGCCGTGGCGGAAGTGGTCGAGCAGCGGGCCCACCACCGGTGCCAGCAGAGCGAAGGGCACCATGGTGATCAGCAGGTAGAGGGCGACCTTGCTGCGGGCCTCGCCGAGCGGCACGTCAAAGAAGATGGTGCCCGCGAGGCCGATGGCGATCAGCGTGTCGCCGGCGCAGGAGACGGCGTGCAGGTCGAAGAGGCGGATCATGCCCGTCTCGTTGGCGGCGCCGCGGGCCCGGGCGTCGCCCACCCGGCGGGTCGCCCAGACGCTGCCGAGCATGCCGCCCCGCACCAGTATCCGGAGCGCCTTGACACTGGTGCCGACGGTGCGACCGATCGTGGGAAGCAGCGGCATCGCCCCATCCTTTCGCATCCGCGCGACCTCCGGGAGACACCGGGGCCGGGGAATGTCCGCCGAGCGCCACCGAGCGCCGCTGAGCGGTGCCGCCGGACAGGTACACCGTATTCGGGGGAGTCGTTGCCGCCCGGGTTGGCGGGTGAGGAACAATGGTTACGTGACGACCAGGACTGCCGGAAGCCGTGCCGCCCGACTCGACCAGGTCTGTGCCGATGCGGTGGGGGTGGCCCGCGGCGCGATCACCGAGGTGGATGCCGCCGACGTCGGGGACCATCTCGAGGCGGTGGCCGAGGGCGACCGGGTCGTGACCCACTTCTTCGAGAGCCACCTCGACGGCTACAAGGGCTGGCGCTGGGCCGTCACCGTGACCCGGGTGCCCCGCTCCCGGCACGTCACCGTGTGCGAGACCGTGCTGCTGCCCGGCCCGGACGCGCTGCTCGCCCCCGGCTGGGTGCCGTGGAACGAGCGGGTGCAGCCCGGCGACCTGGGCGTCGGCGACCTCATGCCGACCGCGCCCGACGACGACCGGCTCACCCCGGGCTATGTGCTCAGCGACGATCCCGCGGTCGAGGAGGTCTCCTGGGAGCTGGGCCTCGGCCGGTCCCGGGTGATGTCGCAGGAGGGCCGGATGGAGGCCGCGCAGCGCTGGTACGACGGCGACGCGGGCCCCGAGGCGCCCATCTCGACGGCCGCGCCCCGCAACGCCCGCTGCGGCACCTGCGGCTTCTATCTCCCGCTTGCCGGCTCGATGCGCACGATGTTCGGCGTCTGCGGCAACCTGTACGCACCTGACGACGCCAAGGCCGTCAGCGCCGACCACGGCTGCGGTGCCCACTCGGAGGCGCTGCTGGGCGCGTCGGAGCAGCCGGTCGAGGAGCTGCCCACCGTCTACGACGACAGCGAGGTCGAGTCGGTCGCGGTCAGCCGCGCGCCCGGCACGGTCGAGGCGAGCGAGCCCGCCGAGGACTACGGCCACAGCTGACCGCCTCCCCGGCCGGGTCAGGCCGGGTCGTCGACCGTGAACTCGGGATGGGACAGGGCGCGGCGCTCGCGGCGGTTGGCGTCGTGGCGGAGCATGGCGAGCAGGGCGGGGATGCCCCAGGCGGCGCCGGCGACGCAGGTCCAGAGCCAGAAGTCGGGGCCGCCGGCGATCAGCACGACGACGGCGGCCACCGCGAAGATCGCCATGCCGCTCAGGACGAACGGGACCATGGGCGGGTCGAGCGGATCGGGCCGCGGCTTGCTCCCGGTCACGACGTCGAGGCCGTGCGGGCGCGCGGCGGCGGTGCCGGGGGCGGGAGACAGGTCGGCCACGCTCCTGAGGGTACGTCCGCGGGTGATCGCCCGTGGGGACGCGTGAGGGTTGTAACAGTTCCGTTCTTTCAACGAACTCTCAGCTCTGCTTCGATGCGCGTAACAACAATCCCGAGAACCACTGGGGGAACTGCCCGTGTCGACTGCCGCCGACGACGTGCGTACCGGCCCGCCCAAGAATGCCTTTGACCGGTTCTTCGAGATTTCCGCCCGGGGCTCCACCCTCGGGCGCGAGGTGCGTGGCGGTTTCGCCACCTTCTTCACGATGGCCTACATCGTGGTGCTCAACCCGCTGATCCTGGCGGCCGGCGTGGACGCGACCGGCGCGCAGCTGCCGGTGACCGCGCTCGCCGCCGGCACGGCGCTGGTCGCCGGCGTGCTGACGATCCTGATGGGGGTCGTGGGCCGGTTCCCGCTGGCCCTGGCCGCCGGCCTGGGCGTGAACGCGCTGGTCGCGTACGAGATCGCCCCCGAGATGACCTGGGCCGACGCGATGGGCCTCGTGGTGATCGAGGGCGTGCTCATCGCGGTGCTGGTGCTCACCGGGCTGCGTACGGCCGTCTTCAAGGCAGTGCCCACGCAGCTCAAGACCGCCATCGGTGTCGGCATCGGGCTGTTCCTGATGATCATCGGTCTGGTGGACGCGGGCTTCGTCCGGCGGATCCCGGACGCGGCGGGCACCACCGTGCCGGTCGAGCTGGGCATCGGTGGGGTGCTGGCGAGCTGGCCGCTGCTGGTCTTCTGCCTCGGCCTGCTGCTCACGATCGTGCTGTTCGTGCGCCGGGTGAAGGGCGCGATCCTGATCGGGATCCTGGGCACGACGGTGCTCGCGATCATCGTGGAGGCCATCGGCAAGATCGGGCCGTCTTTCGTCGACGGCAAGCCGAACCCGGCCGGCTGGTCGCTCAACGTGCCGGCGCTGCCCGACACGATCGTGGACCTGCCCGACCTGTCCCTGCTGGGTCAGTTCAACGTGCTCGACTCGTGGGGGCGGGCCGGCTGGCTGGTCGTGCTCATGTTCGTCTTCACGCTGCTGGTGACCGACTTCTTCGACACGATGGGCACGATGGTCGCGGTCGGCCAGGAGGGCGACCTGCTGCGTCCGGACGGGATGCCGCCGCGTACCCGCGAGATCCTGCTCGTCGACTCGGTGGCCGCGGCGGCCGGTGGCGCCGCGAGCGTGTCGAGCAACACGTCCTTCATCGAGAGCGCGTCCGGCGTGGCCGAGGGCGCCCGGACCGGCGCGGCGAACCTGGTCACCGGCGGGTTGTTCCTGCTCGCCATGTTCCTGGCGCCGCTGGTGACGGTGGTGCCGTTCGAGGCGGCGTCGACCGCGCTGGTCGTGGTCGGCTTTCTGATGATGATGGGCGTGCGGCAGATCGACTGGACCGACTACGAGATCGCGATCCCGTCGTTCCTGGCGATCACGCTGATGCCGTTCACCTACTCGATTTCGAACGGCATCGGGGCGGGCGTCATCTCGTACGTGGTCATCAAGATCGCCGTCGGCAAGCCCCGCGAGGTGCACCCGCTGCTCTACGGGGTCGCGGCGCTGTTCGTCCTCTACTTCCTGCGCGGCCCGCTGGAGTCCGTCCTGCTCTGACCTGAGGTTTGTGGTCACCGGGCGCGCGGCCGGCCCGGTGACCACTGTCATATGCGTCAACGATGTCGTTAGCCAAGCTCATTAGCTAGGCTAAGTAACTGTGATGGAGCGGTCCGTGGCGGAGCGGATGACTGCCGAACAACTAGCCGTCGCGCTGCGCGAGGCGATCACCCGGCTGAACCGCCGGGTGCGTCAGTCGCGCCCGGTGGGGGATCTGACCTTCAGCCAGCTCTCCGCGCTGACCAGCCT
>CAKUMG010000602.1 GCA_934667465.1 uncultured Actinoplanes sp.
GTGCACGTCGCCGACGTGGCGCCCGAGGACCTGTCCGGCGCGATCGAGCAGGCGGTCGCGCACCGGTTCGACCTGGCCGCCGAGCTGCCGCTGCGGGCGTCGTTGCTGCGCAGTTCCCCCGAGGAACACGTGCTGGTCATGGTCGTGCACCACATCGCCTCCGACGGCAGCTCCAGCGCGCCGATGATGCGCGACCTGATCAGTGCCTACACGGCGCGCCGCGACGGCCGGGCGCCGCAGTGGGAACCGCTGCCGGTGCAGTACAAGGAGTACGCGGCGTGGCCGCGCGAGGTGCTCGGTGACCCGAGCGACCCGGAGAGCCCCGCCGGGATGCAGGCCGGGTACTGGCGCGAGCAACTGGCCGGGGTGCCGCAGCCGCTGAACCTGCCGCTGGACCGCCCGCGTCCCGCCGAGGTGGACTCGCGCGGCGACACCATCGGCCTCGTCGTGGAGCCGGGGGTGGCGGCCGGGCTGCAGAAGCTGGCCGACGACCGCGGGGCGTCCATGTCGATGGTCCTGCAGGCCGCGCTGGCGGTGCTGCTGCGCCAGCTCGGCGGCGGCGACGACGTGACGATCGGCAGCCCGATCGCCGGTCGGACCGACGAGGCGCTGGCCGACCTGATCGGGTTCTTCGTCAACACCCAGGTGCTGCGGGCGGACCTCGCCGGCAACCCGGCCTTCACCGACCTGCTCGCGCAGGTGCGCAACAAGTCGCTGGACGCCTACGAGTACCAGGACCTGCCGTTCGACCTGCTGGTCGAGGCCGTCAACCCGGAACGTTCCGCGTCCTACCAGTCGCTGTTCCAGGTGATGTTCGCCTGGCAGAGCTACCAGAAGCCCGACCTCGGCATCCCCGGCCTCGACGTGCGGTTCGAGCAGGCCATCCCGGCGACCGCCATGGTCGACCTGTTCTTCAGCCTGACCGGGGACGAGTCGGGGGCGCTCAAGGGCGACCTGCAGTACGCGACCCAGCTGTTCGACCGCGCGTCAGCCGAGGTGATCGCCGGCCGGCTGGTCCGGGTGCTGGAGCAGGTGGCGGCCGAGCCGGGCACCCGCATCGGTGACGTCGACGTGCTCAGCGCGGCGGAGCGCCGGCACCTGCTCACCGAGGTCAACGACGCGGACAACGACGTCCCCGAGGCCACCCTGGTGCAGCTGTTCGAGCGGCAGGTCGCGCGGGGCGCGGACCGGGTCGCCCTGACGCACGACGGCGCCGGGCTGACCTACGCCGAGCTGAACACCCGGGCCAACCGCCTCGCGCGGCACCTCGTCGCCCGGGGCGTCGGGCCGGAGTCGCTGGTCGGCGTGTGCCTGGAGCGCTCGGCCGACCTGGTCGTCGCGCTGCTCGCGGTGCTCAAGGCGGGCGGTGCCTACCTGCCGATCGACCCGGACTCGCCGGCCGACCGGATCGCCTACATGGTCGCCGACGCGCAGCCGGTCGCCATGGTCACCACCAGCACGACCGCGGCCGCGCTGGATCTGGCCGGGGACCTCACCGTGGTCCACCTGGACCGCGCGGAGGGGCTCGGCGAGCACGCGGGCACCGACCTCACCGACGCCGAGCGCCGCGGCGTGCTGCGGCCCGGGCACCCGGCGTACGTGATCTACACCTCCGGGTCGACCGGCCGCCCCAAGGGTGTGCTGATCCCGCACCGCAGCGTGGTGGGGCTGTTCAGCGGCACCCAGGACGGCTTCGCGTTCGGCGCGGACGACGTGTGGACCCTGTTCCACTCCTACGCCTTCGACTTCTCGGTCTGGGAGCTGTGGGGTCCGCTGCTGTACGGCGGCCGCCTGGTCGTGGTCCCCTACGACGTCTCGCGGTCCCCGGAGGACTTCCTGCGGCTGCTCTCCCGCGAGCGGGTCACCGTGCTCAACCAGACGCCGTCCGCGTTCTACCAGCTCATCCAGGCCGACGCCCAGTCGCCCGGGCAGGAGCTGGCGCTGCGGTACGTGGTGTTCGGCGGCGAGGCCCTCGACCTGAACCGGCTCAGCGACTGGTACTCCCGGCACGGCTCCGACGCGCCGGTGCTGGTGAACATGTACGGCATCACCGAGACCACCGTCCACGTCACCCGCATCGACCTGGACGAGCACAGCGCCGTGCGTTACCGGGCCAGCGTGATCGGCCGGGCGATCCCGGGCCTGCGCACCTATGTCCTGGACGCGAACCTCAAGCCGGTGCCCGCCGGCGTGACCGGGGAGCTGTACGTGGCGGGCTACGGCCTGGCCCGCGGGTACCACGGCCGGCCGGGACTGACCGCGGGACGGTTCGTGGCGTGCCCGTTCGGCGCGCCGGGCGACCGGATGTACCGCTCGGGCGACCTGGTCCGCTGGGGCCGCAGCGGCCACCTGGAGTACGCCGGGCGCGCCGACACGCAGGTGAAGATCCGCGGTTTCCGGATCGAGCTGGGGGAGATCGAGCACGCGCTGGCCGGGCACCCGGGTGTCGCCGAGGCGGCGGTTCTGGTGCGCGAGCACGCGGGCGACAAGCGCATCGTCGGCTACGTGGTGCCCGAGCCCGGCGCCGACGTCGGGCTCGCCGCGCTCTCCGGCTACCTGGGGGAGCGGCTGCCGGCGTACATGGTGCCGTCCACGATCATCGCCCTGTCCGAGATCCCGCTGACGTCGAACGGCAAGCTCGACCGGCGGGCCCTGCCCGCGGAGGACCCGGGCGCGGTGACGGCCGGCCGCGAGCCGCGCAACGCGTACGAGCGGCAGCTCTGTGACCTCTTCGGTGAGCTGCTGGGGCTGGAGAAGGTCGGCGTCGACGACGGCTTCTTCGCGCTCGGCGGGCACTCGCTGCTGGCCACCCGGCTCAGCGTCCGGATCCGGGAGCGGTTCGACATCGACATCCCGATCAGGACGATCATCAAGTACCCGACGGTGGCGGAGCTGGCCGCGCTGATGCTCGCCGGCGGGGTGCCCGACGACGAGGCGGACTCGTTCGCGGTCGTGCTGCCGCTGAACAGCGACCCCGGCACGGGCAAGCCGCCGGTGTGGTTCTTCCACGGCGGCGGCGGGCTCGGCTGGGCGTACTACAGCTTCGTGGTGCACCTGCAGGACCGGGCGGCCTACGCCCTGCAGTCGCGCGGCTCCGACGGGGTGGACACGCCGGCCGGCTCGGCGGCGGAGATGATCGAGGACTACGTCACCCAGATGCTCGAGATCCAGCCGGAGGGGCCGTTCAACCTGATCGGCTGGTCGTACGGCGGCACGGTCGTGCAGGCCAAGTTCGTGGCGATCCTGGACGCGCAGCCGGGCGGTCACGGGTTCCGGCAAGTGCACGCGGGCAAGGAATCGGCGGACTACCGCGACGAGCTCGAGGACGACTTCGGCCGGTACCTGCGCATGGGCAACCGACAGGAGTTCCTGGACACCATGGCGAGAGTGATGGCGAACAACACCAACCTCATGATCGATTTCGAGTCGCCGGCCTACCGCGGCGACGTCCACTACTTCCACGCGGCACTCGAGGACCAGTCGTACGCGCAGCTGTGGCGGCCGTACGTCAGCGGCTACCTCTCGGTGCACGAGGTGCGGGCCACGCACCACGAGATGCACATGCCCGGACCCGTGGCCGAGTTCTTCGAGATCGCCAAAGACAAGCTGGCCTGAGCAGATGATCGGGGTTGAGGGCATGTCCGCAGCACACTCGGACGGCACCACGCTGTTGTGCGTGCCGTTCGCCGGAGCGGGTCCGTCGTTCTTCCATCCCTGGCGGGAGCTGTCCGCCGGCCGGTGGCGGGTGACGTCGGTCGAGCTGCCGGGCCGGGAACGGCGGTTCCTGGAGGAGCCGTACCGCAACGTGGTCGAGGCGGCCCGTACCGAGGTCGACGCGATCGCCGCGGATCTCGGTCCGGGCGCGCGGACCGTGCTGTTCGGGCACAGCCTGGGCGCGGTGCTCGCGTACGAGCTGGTGCATCTGCTCAGCAAGCGGGACATCGTGGTGGAGCGGCTGATCGTCAGCGGCTCGCCGGGGCCGTGGACGCAGCGGGAGCGGCGGGCGGCCGGGCTGCCCGACGAGGAGTTCCTCGCCCGGGTCGAGGAGTTCGCCGGCTTCCGGCACGAGGCGCTCGACCACCCGGAGATGCGCGAGCTGATCCTGCCCGCGCTGCAGGCCGACTGCGAGATGCACGAGGCGTACGTGCCCAGCGTCGACGAGCCGGTGACGGTGCCGATCGTCTCGCTGCGGGGGTCCGACGACGGCCTGGTGACCGCGGCCGAGGCCCGGCAGTGGCAGGCGGCGACCACCGCCGAGTTCTCCTACCGGGAGTTCCCGGGCGATCACATGTACCTGGTCGACCAGGGCCGCGAGGTTCTGGACGTCATCGAGCGGGTCTCCGCCCGCGAGCCGGCCGTGCCGGTCTGATCCCCCGGCGGCACGGAAACGGGACAGGGCCTCGAGGAAACTCGAGGCCCTGTCCCGTTTCCCGTGCTGATCAGCTCCGCGGGGCCGGGCCGAACCAGGTGGTGAGGGCGGCCCGGAGCGCCGCCGGGTCGATCGGGTCGCCGTCGGCCGCGGCCCAGGCGACGTGGCCGTCCGGGCGGATCAGCAGCGCGGCCGGGGCGGGGATCTCGTCGAGGTCCGGGACGAACCAGTAGTCGTCCTCGCTGGTCGCGTCGACCAGCTCGACCCGGTCGGCCCAGCCCGCGGC
>CAKUMG010000603.1 GCA_934667465.1 uncultured Actinoplanes sp.
AATTGAGCGTAGCGCAGAGCAACGGAAAAAGTCCATGCCATGAGAAAGTTGCTGTAACGCTACCGATGGTAAACGAACCAGACTACAAAAGGATGCTGGGTGGAGCGAAGAAGCTGATCGGAGAAGGTCGGCTGGCCGAGGCGCGCCAGTGCCTGCTGAGCCTCGTGCGCGGGCGCGACGCGCTGACCGTGGAGGACGTCCTCGAGGCCGCGAGCTGCGGCGATTCCGGCGCCGCCGGCGGCGTGCCGAACAGCACAGCGGTCCGCGAGCGCGCCGTCTTCCGGGAGTTCGCACAGCGGCTCGCCGCCGCCCACGACATCCGCCCCGGCTGGAAGTCCTGGCTGGACGACGGCACCCTGGTCTGCCGCTGCGAGGACGTCACCGCGGGCGAGCTGCGCCGGACCGCGGAGCTGACCGGCGCCCGCGGGCTGCGCTCGCTCAAGCTGACCACCCGTGCGGGCCTCGGCATCTGCCAGGGCCGCACCTGCGGCCGTACGGTCGAGGACTTGATCGGCAATAGACTGGAGCGGGGACGCTCCGTCAAGAGACCTATCGCGACACCCGTACGCCTGGGTGAGCTGGCAGCAATGGAGAGGACCCCTCATGAGTAGTGACACCCTGCGCGGCGTCATCGTCGCCACCGCCCTGCCGTTCAAGGAGGACCGGTCCGCGCCGGCCGGCCTCGCGGTGGACTACGACAAGTTCGCCGAGCACTGCGACTGGCTGATCAGCAACGGCTGCCACGGCGTGGGCCCCAACGGCTCGCTCGGCGAATACTCGGCGCTGACCGACGAGGAGCGCCGCAAGGTCGTGAAGGTGGCCGTCGAGGCGGTCGCCGGGCGCGGCGTCGTGGTGGCGGGCGTGCACGGCCCCGGCTGGCACCAGGCCAAGCACTGGGCCGAGCTGGCCGCCGAGGACGGCGCCGACGGCCTCCTGGCGCTGCCGCCGACGATGTACCGGGCGAGCCACTCGCAGGTCGTCGAGCACTACACCAAGCTCGACGAGGTCGGCCTGCCGATCATGATCTACAACAACCCGATCGACACCAAGGTCGACCTGGTGCCCGGCCTGGTGGCCGAGATCGCGAAGCTGCCCAACGTCTCGGCGATCAAGGAGTTCAGCGGCGACGTGCGGCGGCTCTTCGAGATCCAGGAGCTGAGCGACATCGACGTCGTGGCCGGCGCCGACGACGTGCTGTTCGAGCTGATGACCGACGGCGCGGTGGGCTGGTTCGCCGGGTTCCCCAACGTGTTCCCGGCCGAGTCGGTGGAGATCTACGACCACATGCTCGCCGGCCGCTTCCTCGAGGCTCGCGAGCTCTACAAGCACCTGGTAGCGGTGTTCCGCTGGGACTCGCGGGTCGAGTTCGTGCAGGCCATCAAGCTGAGCATGGACCTGGTCGGCCGGTACGGCGGCCCGTGCCGCCCGCCGCGCGGCCCGCTCACGCCCGAGCACCGTGCCGCGGTCACCGCGGACACCGAGCGGGCCGTGGCGGGGCTGAAGGCGTACCGGTCCGTGGGGGTCTGACGTGCGCGCGTCGCGGGTGTTCTCCGCCGTCGACTCGCACACCGAGGGCATGCCCACGCGGGTCGTGACCGGTGGTCTCGGTGTCATCCCGGGCGCCACCATGAACGAGCGGCGGCTGCACTTCATCGAGCACCTGGACCACATCCGCCGGCTGCTGGTGAACGAGCCGCGCGGGCACTCGGCGATGAGCGGCGCGATCCTGCAGCCGCCGACGCGCCCCGACGCGGATTTCGGCGTGCTCTACATCGAGGTCTCCGGGTGCCTGCCGATGTGCGGGCACGGCACGATCGGCGTCGCCACGGTGCTGGTCGAGACCGGCATGGTCGAGGTCGTCGAGCCGGTCACCACGATCCGGCTGGACACCCCGGCCGGCCTGGTGGTCGCGCGGGTCGCGGTCACCGACGGGCACGCCGACAGCGTCACGCTGCGCAACGTCCCGTCGTACTGCGACCGGCTCGACGCGACGGTGGAGGTGCCCGGCCTAGGCCCGGTGCGTTACAGCCTGGCGTTCGGCGGCAACTTCTACGCGATGGTGGAGCTCGACGATCTCGGGCTGCCGTTCGACCGGGCGCACAAGGACGAGATCCTAAAGGCCGGGCTGGCCATCATGGACGCGATCAACACGACGGCGCCGCCGAAGCACCCGGAGATCGACGGCGTCGACCACTGCCACCACGTCGAGTTCATCGCGCCCGGCTCGGACGCCGCGCTGTCGCGGCACGCCATGGCGATCCACCCGGGCTGGTTCGACCGGTCGCCCTGCGGCACCGGCACGTCGGCCCGCATGGCCGAGCTGTGGGCGCGGGGCGAACTGGCGATCGGCGACGACTTCGTCAACGAGTCGTTCATCGGCAGCCGGTTCACCGGCCGCCTGGTGGGGGAGACCACGGTCGGCGGGCACGCCGCGGTGCTGCCGACCATCACCGGCCGCGCGTGGGTCACCGGGATCGGGCAGTATCTGCTGGACCCCACCGACCCGTACCCGGCCGGTTTCGAGTTCTGAGGAGAGACGTGCAGGTCGAAGAGATCATCGCGGCGGCCGACGCCGCCCGGGACCCGATGCGCCGGGCGACGCCCGCCGAGCGGGCCGGCTGGCTCGAGGCGGCGGCCGACGCGCTGGACGCCGCGTCCGCCGAGCTCGTCGAGCTGGCGCACGCCGAGACGCACCTGCCGGTGCCGCGGCTGACCGGCGAGCTCAAGCGGACCACGTTCCAGGCCCGGCTGTTCGCCGCCGGCCTGCGGTCGGGGGAGCTGATCCCGGTACGGCACGACGCCGCCGACCCGGAGTGGGGCATGGGCCCGCGCCCGGAGCTGCTGCGCACGGTGCTGCCGATCGGACCGGTGCTCGTGTTCGCGGCGAGCAACTTCCCGTTCGCGTTCAGCGTGTTCGGCGGCGACACCGTCTCGGCGCTCGCCGCGGGCTGCCCCGTGATCGTCAAGGCGCATCCCGGCCACCCGGAGCTGTCCCGGCGGGTCGCCGCGATCGTCGGCAAGGAACTGCCGCAATTCGGTCTCGTCGAGGGCGTCGAGGAGGGGCTGAGCGCCCTGCGCGACCCGCGGATCAAGGCGGTCGGGTTCACCGGCTCCGCCAAGGGCGGCCGCGCGCTGTTCGACATCGCGGCGGCGCGCCCCGAGCCGATCCCGTTCTACGGCGAGCTCGGCAGCGTCAACCCGGTCGTCGTCACCCCGGCCGCCTGGGCCGAGCGCGGCACCGGCATCGCCGGCGGCTGGATCGGCTCGCTGACGCTGGGCTCCGGCCAGTTCTGCACCAACCCCGGCGTGGTCCTCGTGCCCGACGCCGACGGCTTCCTCGCGGATCTGGAGCTCCCGGCGCCGGGCAGGATGCTGACGCCCGGCCTGGAGCAGGGGTACGCCGACGCGGTCCAGCAGGTCGCCGGCCTACCCGGCGTCGAGCGCGCGGCCGAGGGCCCGGCGAACGACGAGGGTGTCCGCGCGGGCGTGCTCCGCGCCTCCGCCGCCGACGTGCTCGCCGACCCGCGGATGCTCGACGTCGAGATGTTCGGCCCGGCCGGCCTGGTCGTCGAGTATGCGAGCGAAGACGAGCTGGCCGCCGTGCTGCGGCTGCTGCCGGGCCAGCTCACCGGCACCGTGCAGGCGGCGTCCACCGGCGACGACCCGGTGGCCGCCGAGGCGGTCGAGGTCCTCGCCGAGAAGGTGGGCCGCATCGTGTGGAACGACTGGCCCACCGGCGTGACCGTCTCGGGCGCGCAGCACCACGGCGGGCCCTACCCGGCGACCACCGCGCCGACGTCCACGTCGGTCGGCCTGGAGGCCATCTCGCGCTGGCAGCGCCCGGTCACGTTCCAGGGCACCCCGTCGGCGGTGCTTCCCGTGCATGCGAGAATTTGACAGCCGACGGGATCGGCGCGGTGTGACATTTTAGTGGGGGCGGGATGAGTGCTTCGACCATCGGTCCGGTAGCGGTGTCGGCGAGCCTGCGCGGCACCGTGGAGGACGCCGTCGCCGCCGCGATCGTCTCCGGCGAGCTGGCCCCGGGCACCCTGGTGACCGCGCCGACCCTGGCCGCGCGGTTCGGGGTGTCCGCCACCCCGGTCCGGGAGGCCATGCTCAACCTGCAGAAACGCGGGTTCGTCGACGCGGTGCGCAACAAGGGCTTCCGGATCACCGACGTCAGCGAGCAGGACCTCTGGGAGATCGTGCGGCTGCGCCAGCAGCTCGAGGGCCCGCCGATGCGCGAGATCGCCCGCACCCTGCAGGCCGGGGCAGCGGCGGAGCTGCGCGCCAAGGCGCCGCTGATCGTCGACGCGGCGGCCGCGGCCGACCTGCCCGCCTATCTCGCCGCGGACATGGACTTCCACCTGCGGCTGCTGCAGTTGCACGGCAACCGCCGGCTGATCGAGATCGTCAAGGACCTGCGGCAGCAGACCCGGATGGTGGGGCTGGCCGGCATGATCGGCTCGGCCCAGCTGGCCCGCTCCGCCGCCGAGCACCACCTGCTCGTCGACCTGCTCGAGCAGCGCGACGGCCGGGGGGCGGAAGACCTGCTCACGGCGCACATCGGGCACGTGCTCGGCTGGTGGAACGGCCGCTCCGAGGACTGATCCCACTCGCACCGCTCAGCCCGCCCGGCATCGCCGGGCGGGCTG
>CAKUMG010000604.1 GCA_934667465.1 uncultured Actinoplanes sp.
GCCTGGCCCTGCTCGAGGATTCGGCCCGCTTCGTGGCGGCGGCCGCCGAGTCGGTGGTGAACCTGCTCGACATCGACCTCCTGGTCCTGACCGGCCCGGGCTTCGCGGCGGCGTCGTTCGTCTACGCCCCCGCCATCACCCGCCGCATCGCGCTGGCCGACAGCCGTACCTGGCACCGCTCGGTGACCGTGACCGTCTCCCTCGGTGCCGCCACCGCCTCCGCCACCGGCGCGGCCGCCCTCGTCCTCCAGTCCCATCTCACCACCTGACCCGCCCCTCCCCCGCCGCTCCCCGCCGCCGTCCGGAGTTCCCCGCCGCCGTCCGGGGTTCCTCCGGCGCCGCCCGAGGTTTCGCCGGTGCCGCGGGGTATCCCCGGCGCTGTCCGCGGAGGACACTTGGGACATGCTTCGCGATCGATGGATCCGAGCGTTCGAGCGCCGCCGGGCGGCACGCGGCCCCCACACGACGGCCGTACTCCCCCGCCTGAGCCGGCTCGGCCCCGACTGGCACCTCCGTGCGCTGCCCGCCTCCCCTGGAGATCCCAGCATTGGCACCCCCACCGACCACGTCTCGATCCGCGCCCTGGCCGTCGGCCCGGCCGGCCTCTTCCTGCTCACCGTCGTCGAGCACGGCCGCGCCCGCATCCTCGTATCCGGCGAAACCATCCGGATCAACGGCAGGCGCCCCGACTACGTCGACCGGGCCCGCCGGACCGCCAGACGCGCCGCCCGCGAGCTGACGGCAGCCGTGAGAACCCCCGTCTTGGTCACCCCGGTCCTGGTCTTCGTAGGCACCGGCGTCATCAGCGTCAACGGCCTCCCCGAAGACTGTCTGCTCTGCACCCACCGCGAACTCGACCGCATACTGATCGCCCACGGCACGAGAATCAGCCCCGCCACCGCCGCCAAAATCGACACGGTCGCCGCCACGATCATCGACCGCATCGACCACCCGCCCTGGCCCGGCGCCCGCTGACGCCCCGGCTACGGTCCACTATCGATGATGTCGACATCCTGGTGGCTGCGCGCGATCTACGAGCCCCGCAGGGAGAATCGCGCTGACGCAACGCCAAGCTTCTTGACGACAGCCAGCAACATCGCTCGCAGGCAACGCCCCCCAATGAACGAAGGAGGCACCTTGGATCTCGATGATGCGTGGGAATGGGACGACGACTGGGCATACGAGGAACCGCCCGCGATTGTTACCTACGCGGATACAGTGCGCAGATTGACCGCGCTGGCGGACAGTCGTCCGGACGTGCGGATCGAATGGTCCGGCGGGCGTGGCCCCCGGGGAGATGCGCGGATCGTGTTCTCCGGCAGCGACGGCTGCCCGATTCTGCGGTTCAGACTCCATTCTGCTGCGGAGAACGACGCCGCGCTCCGGCTTGTCGAACACCTTTACCCCCTGCCCGAGCATCGCGCTCTCTGGGACAGCTCAACCGGCACCGTCACCGCATGGCTGGCCGGCCCTCGCGACGACATCATCGAGACGCTGGCGCGGCGAATCTTCCCCGAGCTCGGTCGCGGCACGCTCACCGAAGAGCATCCCGCCTTCATCAACGCACTCGAGAGTCTCCACTCGGACGAACTCGCCACACGGGACCCCCGTCCGGGTCAGCCCGAGAGGCGCACCATCCGCCTGACGACGACCGGCGATGAACTCCATCTGGCTTATGGCGGCGGCCGTCGGCGAGGCCTCCCCGGCATAGCGCTCGAACTGACCTGCTTTGCCGTCGCAGACGCAGCGGCAGCGAAGGAAGCACTCACTTCTTACGGAGTCGCCTGCGCCAGGCCCTGCAACCGCGCCAACTCGAGGGCTTTCTGCGAAACAGTGGAATCATGGCCGCGGTCTGCGACTCCTCGCTGATCACCGATGTACAGTCGCTGAGCAGCACCGCTGAGCAGCCGATCAAGGGATTCGATTATCGGGACGAACTCAGCACCCGGATCTACGACATCCGATGCCGGATCGTTCATGCCAAAGAGCGGGTCGGAACGCAAGCTTCCGCACCCGCGATTCTTCCCTTCAGCGGGGAGGCACGCGACCTCGCGGCGGACATTCATGTAGTCCGGTTCATCGCAGAGCGCGTGATGAATCACTGGTCGACACCGCTTCCTTAGGCGGCATCTCGGCGCTGCCGTACCGGGCACCGGATCACCCGTTCCTGAGCGCACTGGACAGCGGTGGGTTTCCGGCACGGGCCGGCGGTACGCGAAAAGCCGTGCCCGCGGTCAGCGGGCCAGGAGTTCGGCGAGGCGGGTGGCGCCGACGTTGCCGCCGGAGAGGATGACGCCGATGCGGGGCGGGGCGGGGGTGAGGCGGCCGGTGAGGAGGGCGGCCAGGCCGGTGGCGCCGCTGGGTTCGAGGACGAGCTTGAGGCGGTCGGCGGCGAAGCGGAGGGCGTCGCGCAGGTCGTCGTCGGTGACCAGGAGGATGCCGTCGACGTGCTGCTGGATGATCGGGAAGGTGAGTTCGCCGGGGGTCGAGGCGGTCTGGCCGTCGGCGATCGTGCGGGGAATCGGGATGCTCACGCGGGTGCCCGCGGCGAGGGAGCGCTTGGTGTCGTCGCCGGCCTCGGGTTCGACGCCGAGGATGCGGATCTGCGGGTGCAGGGCCTTGGCGATGAGGGCGCTTCCGGCGATGAGGCCGCCGCCGCTGACCGGGACGACGAGGGCGTCGAGTTCACCGGCCTCCTCGAGGAGTTCGAGGGCGGCGGTGCCCTGGCCGGCGATGACGTGCGGGTGGTCGTAGGGCGGGATCAGGGTGAGGCCGCGCTCGCCGGCGAGGGTGCGGCCGATCTCCTCGCGGTCGGCGGTGTAGCGATCGAAGAACACGATCTCGGCGCCGTAGCCCCGGACCGCGTCGACCTTGGCGGCCGGGCTGTCCTCGGGCATGGCGATCACGGCGCTGCTGCCCAGCAGGCGCGCCGCGAGCGCGACGGCCTGGGCGTGGTTGCCCGACGAGAACGCCGCCACGCCGCGGGTGAGCTGCTCGGGCGTGAGCCGGCAGATCGCGTTGTACGCGCCGCGGAACTTGAACGCGCCGACGCGCTGCAGATTCTCCGCCTTGAGGAACACCTGCGCGCCGACGCGTTCGTCGAGCGTGCGGGAGCGGATCACCGGCGTGCGGTGCGCCACCCCCTCGAGCCGCGCTGCCGCATCCCGGACGTCCTGCACCGTCACCATGCCGACGATCTTAGGACCCCGCATCCGCCGCGGCCCCGCGTCTCCGGGCCCGGCGAGCACGGGGTTCCGGGCCTGGCGAGCACGGCACCGCGAGTTTCCGGGCCGGGCGAGCCGGCACCGCGGGGCTGCGGGCGCGGGTAGCGTGGCGGCATGACTGCGGAGGGCTACCCGAGCGTGGAGGACCGGATCGTCGCCGAGTTCGGGGACGGCTACGACGTGGCGGGGATCGCCGCGCGGTACGGTCTCACGGCCGAGCAGGTCCTACGCGGTGATCGAGCGTGAGGTCGGGCCCGCCGCGCAGGGCCAGCCGGGTGCACCGCCGGCCGTCGGCTACTACGCGCCGCCGCCCCAGCCGGGCTACCCCGCAGCGTCTCCGCCTCACCCGAGCTACGCACCGCCACCCGCCGCGCCGCCGGGCTACTACGCACCGCCACCCGCCGGGTCGCCGGGCTACTACGCGCCGCCGCCCGCCGGACCGCCGGGCGCGCAGAGTTACGGCTCCCCGCCGGCGTACTGGACGCCGCCGCCGGGCCCGGCTTACCCGGTGCCGCCGGACAGCGATGCCATCGTGGCCGACTACAGCGAGGGCCACGATGTCACGGCGATCGCCGCCCGCCATGGCCTCAGCGTCGCGCAGGTCTACGCGGTGATCGAGCGCGAGGTCGGGGACCCGGAGCCGTGGGGCCAGCCGCCGCAGCACCGGCCCGGCTGCTGAGCCGAGCCGACTACTGATCCCCCGAGCCGGCTTCTGAGCCGAGCTGACCACCGATCCCCCGGAGCCGGCTTCCGAGCCGCCGGGATCCCGAGCCGGCGATCCGGAACCCTCGTCCAACGGCGGTGCTCAGCTGGCGGCAGCGGCGGAGGCGGCCTGCCAGATGGCGATCTGGACGCCGACGACGCAGACCCGGATCGGGAGCGGCATGCCGGGCAGGTCCGCCTCGATCGTTCCCGACCAGGAGCTCTTGCGGCGGATCGTGCCGACCGCCTGCCCATCGGCGACGAGTTCCTGGCGGTCGCCCCAGAACGAGGCGCGCCGGAACTCGTAGGTGCGGGCGCCTGCCTTGACCGTCCAGTGCTTGCGGCCGGCGCGTTCGATCAGGGCGACCTCGCCGCCCGTCTCGTCGACCATGCGGTAGCGGGTGCCCCAGTTGTCGGCGCGCACCTCGTAGCGTCGGCCCTCGACCTCGAAGTCGCCGCCGTGCCGCCAGAACGACGGGTCCCACACGGCCACGGGCCGCCCGTCGTCGGTCATCTGGTAGCGGCCCCGCCACACGCTCGTCCGTTCAGCCGTCAGCATGGCCCGAGAATAGCGGCGCAGAAGATCAGCGCTCCACGAGGACTGCGGCTCAAGGGGCGGCGGCACGGAAAACGGCCCACGTGATGGACGGCCGTGCGGGGAGCGGCAGCGCGGAGAAGCAGCGGCGCCGCGGCACGGAGGGCCGACGGGGCGGCACGGGGC
>CAKUMG010000605.1 GCA_934667465.1 uncultured Actinoplanes sp.
GGCCTCCAGATGCACGTCGGGATCGCTGAACAGCTCGTCGACGACCGTCTCGACCACGCCGTCCAGCAGAGCTTCCTTGCCGGGCACGTGGCGGTAGAGCGCCATGCCCTCGACGTCGAGGTAGGCACCCAGCCGGCGCATGGTCAGGTCCCGGACGCCGTACTCGTCGATGTAGCGCACGGCGGCGGCCAGGATGCGGCCCTTGTCGAGACCCGCGCCCATAGCCACCTCGATCAGCCCACCGCTCCGGCGACGTCCGCCGAGCGCAGTGTGTCATGCCCGGCGGGTACGGGTGCAGCCGAACGGCGAGATCGCCCGATGCCCCGGGTGCGGGCATCGGGCGATCTCGGGGGGCGTCAGCGCCGCGCGCGGCCCGTGCCGGCGTCGCCGTCGAAGTCGATCTGCTCCTTGCGCACCTCACCGGAGACGGTCTCGGAGTCGGTGACGGTCGTCTTGCCGAGCTTGACCCGCTCGACGGGGACGGCCTCGGTCTCGACGACCGGGCGCTCCGCCTTGAGGGTGACCTCGTGCTCCTCCTCGGTGATCGCCGGACCGTCGAGCGCCGCGCCGCGGTTGGCGTCGGTGATCGGCTCGCGCTCCAGGGTCACTTCCTCGTGCGAGACGGGGACGGTGACCTGCTCCTGCTCGGTCACGACGTGCTTGCGCAGGCGGGCCTTGCCGGCCTGCTCGGTGCGCGTACCGGCGACCAGGTGCTCCTCGGAGCGGGTCATCGCGTCATCGGTGTTCGGGCCGGAGGTGTCGTGCCCGGCACCGCGGGTCCCGTACGCGTCTCCGGTCGTGCCCGTCGTGTGCCGGCCCTCGGTCGTGCCCTCGGTTCGTCCCTCGCTCGAGGACAGTCCGTAGTAGGTGTAGAGCTCCTGCTCCTCGGCGGGGCTGAGCGCACCGTCGGCGTCGACGCGCGGGGCGTTCTTCACCCGCTCCTTGTCGAACGCGACCTCGAGCCGGTCCCCGCTGACCGCGGCGCGCTGCAGCGGCACGAAGGACTCCTTGGTGCCGAACAGCCCGGTCTTGACCGACACCCACTCGGGCGCGCCGCTCTCCTCGTCGAGGTACACCTGCCCGACAGACCCGATCTTGTCGCCGTCCGTGTCGTAGACGGTGGTGCCGTAGACGCGCTCGATGTCGTTCTGCGTGATCATGGATTTCTCCGTTCGGGGGGAGGCGCCCGGGGGCGCCACTGGATCATCCGTACGCCATGAAGGTGCCCGCCTGTTTACGCGATAAACAACCCGCAACGCAGAAGATCCGCAGCCCACGATCCCGCTGTCCGAAGACTGCCCGCCCTTCCGGGCTGAAGGTAAGTGTCGTGTTTACGAGGTAAACGCGGTTTCTCGGACGCTCGGCACGCACGACGGCGAGCGCCGGTTCTCGGGTGGGAAAAATTCACCGGATCGGGGGAGCGTATCGATCACGGTCGACGCGAGACGATCGGCGGATGGTCGGGCAGCGGCGACTCCGGCGCGTGGCGGTCGACGGCGTGCTCCTGACCGCCGTCGCCGCCCTGCTGCTGTTCGCCCCGGCGGCAGCCCTGTCCGCCCGCGGGCTACCGATCCCGCCGCCGGCGGTGGAAGCGCCGCAGTTCACGGCGTCGGGGCCCGCCGTCCGGCAACTCCCGGCCGGGCTGCCCGCCGGGACCACCGTCCCCCGCACGGCCGCCGACCTGGAACCGCTCGCCACCCAAGCGCTGGGACCACAGGGCGGCCCGGCACTCGTCGCACTGCTCGGGCGCACCGAGGAACTGCAGAACGAGAACCAGGGGACCACCTATCCCTACCGGTTCTCGCCCGTGGTCACCCTGCTCGACCGGGCCCCCGCCGACGGCCGCTCCGTGGCGACCGGCCGGCTCGGAGCCGCACTGTTGCTGCTCGCGGCCCGCGACGACGAGCCCGTGGCGACGAACGCAGCCGCCGCCGCGTTCGCCGTCCTGGACCGGGCCCGCGCGACCGGCGACTGCGACGCCCAGCTCAACCTGCTGCTCCTGCTCGACTCCGACCAGACGGCTCCGAAGGACGATCCCGCCGATGCCGAGTACGCAGGGGCGGAGCGCGCCTGCCCCGGCGATCCGACCCCGGGCTGGGTGCACGGGCAGCAGCTGTCCCAGACGGAGCGGCATGCCGACGCGGACGTGCTCTTCGCCGGCCTGGAACGGCGCTTCCCCGGCGCGGCCGGCATCCGCACCGGCCGCGCGGACGTCCATCTGCGGGCCGGGCTCGCCCAGCTCTCCCGGCAACCGTTCACCGCCCGGCGCGAGCTGCGCATCGCCGAGGCCGGGTACCGGCGGGTGATGGCGGCCGATCCCGGCTCGGCGACCCCCGGGCTGGCGCGGGCGCTGATCGCCCTGAACGAGGGGCGCGCGGCCGGCGAACTGCTCGACGGCTCCTCCCACGTGGAACTGCTCGTCACCGCGTGGGAGGCGGCCGACGACTTCGCCCGTGCCGAGTCCGCGGCGGCCGGTACGCCCGCGCAGCCGTCCGGCCTCGTGCTCTTCCCGGCGCCGGCGCCGGACGAGGAGGTCCCCACCGGCCGCCCCGGCGAAGGCGATCTCCAGGAGGACGGGCCCCAGTCCTGGGGGACCGGGACCGCCGTACCGCTCTCCGTCGTCCTGCGCTTCGAGAACAAGGGTGGCGGCGCCTTCGTGGACGACGTGTCCTTCATCCCCGCCTTCCGCCCCGACCAGGTGGCTCTCGGCTCCTACACCGGTTGCCTGGACACCCGGCGGCGCCGGGCCGCGATCCTCGCGGGACACCCCGAGGCGGCGCTCACAACCGCCCCGGACGACGGCGGAGCGTGCGTGCTGCAACCGGAGCTCATCGCCGAGGTCGCCCGCCTGGAGACCGGCGACCGGGGCGACGACCCGGACGGCGGCTCGATCAACGAGGCGCAGGACAGGCGGCAGAACCTCTGGCGCTGGGCGGGGGACCTGCCGCGCGCCGAGACCGCGATCCGCTCCTGGATGGCTGCCGCCGGTCCGGACGCGCCGCTACCGGTGCGGCGGCTCGCCGAGGTGCACTTCCTCAGCGGCCGGTACGACGTCGCCGCCGACGCGTTCGGTACGGCCGCCCGCGTCGCCCGCGCGGCCCGGTGGGACGACGTCGGCGTCCCGGAGTCGCTGCTCGGCCGCGGAACCGCCCTGCTGCGGGCGGGACGGTACGAAGAAGGGGCGGCGCTGCTGCGTACCGTGGCCGCGGGCGCCGAGGAGGACTGGGCCTACCTGCGACAGAACGCGGAGTTCGGCTCCGCGGCGTTCGCGGTCGTCGCCTACCATGCCCGCGCCCAGCTGGCCGACGCCGAACGCGCTTCCGGCGCCACCCGGGCCGCCCTCGACGACTACGCCGCGGCCCGGTTCCTGACACCTTTCGTCGTCTACGGCGACACGGTCGGCAGCCACCCGGAACGCCTCGACGGCAACGCTGCCCTCGCCCACCTGACCCTCGGCGAGCTCGAGCCGGCCCGCGCGACGATCGACCGGGCGCTGGCAGCCGACCCCTGGAACCCGGCGTTCCTCATGAGCGCGGGGTTCGTGGCCGAACGGGCCGGCGACAACGAGGCGGCCGCACGGCACAACGCGTCGGCGCTGGCGAGCGACCCCGGCGCGTACCCCGCCGCCAACGATCTCGGGGTGGCCCTGCTGCGGCTCGGCCGGCGCGACGAGGCGGTCGACGCGCTGCGCCGTGCGGTGGGCGCACGTCCCGCGTACGCCCTCGGCTGGTTCAACCTCGGCAACGCGCTGCCCGGCATCCTCGCCTCGCAGGGCGCCTACGCCAGGGCGTTCGCGCTGGACCCGTCCCTGCGGGACCGCCCGCACGAGCCGCTCCTCGACACCGGGATCTACGCCACCGGCCTCGACCTGTCGAAGCCCCTGCCCGCGGGCTGGAGCCTGGCCCGCGTGCAGACCGTACCTCCGGCGCCCGCGGCCGGGCTGCTCGCGATCCTGGTGGTAGGGCTGGGCCTGGCCCGCACGGCCGGTGCGGGAGCGGCGTCCACGCTGCAGCAGTGGCTGGAGACGCTCGCCGACCGGCTCGACCGGCTGCCCCTGCTGGGGCGGCTGCGCGCCCCGGGCTGGGCCCTGGGCGCCACCGTCGTGATCTTCGTCGTCTCGTCGCTGGTGCACACCCGGGTCCGGGCATCGGAGACGGTGACGCTGGCGCTCGGCGTGCTGGTGCTCAGCCTGGCCGGGGTACGGGCCAGGCAGCTCGCCGGCCGGCGGGAGGGTGTGCCGGTCACGCAGCGGACGTGGGGGCCGGGGCTCGCGTTCGGCCTGGCCACGAGCTGGGTCGCCCCGTGGGCGTCGCTGCCGGTGATCACCGCGGACCCGCCGGCATCGTCGCCGGTGGCCGCGGACCCGCCGGCATCTCCGCCGGTCGCCGCGAACCCTGCGGTGCCGCCGCGCCGGGCACATTCGGCCCTGCCCGTCCTCCTCGGCCTGCTGGCCATCGTCCTGTTCGTGGAGTCGGCGGCGTTCCCCACCCCCGTCGTCCAGGCTCTCGCGAACGCCGCGCTGGTGATGGTGGCGTCCGCCCTGGTCCCGGTCGGCCCCCTCGACGGTGCCCACCTCGGCCGCGCCGAACTGCTCGCCGGCACCGGACTGCTCGGCGCCGCCGTGCTCACCGGGCTCGCCCTGAT
>CAKUMG010000606.1 GCA_934667465.1 uncultured Actinoplanes sp.
AGCCGGCCGATCGGGCCGAGGCGGCGCAGCGGCGCGCCGATCGCGGCGAGCACCGGCCGGACCAGCACCGGGCCGAGCGCCATGAGCGCCAGGAACACCAGCGTGCCGGACGCGATCGTGGCCAGCAGCATGGGCTGCGGGTTGTAGTTCAGGTCCCCGCTCTCGGGCAGATTGACGATCACGTACGCGGCGACCGCCGCCCCGGCCAGCGCGGCCAGCACCCCGGCGACCGCGCGCACCGGGCCCACGTCCCGCCGTCCCGCGGTGGTGCTCGCCGAGCGCAGCGCCTCCAGCGGCGCGACCCGGGAGGCGGTGAACGCGGGCGCGAGCACGGCCAGCACGGTGATGGTGACCGCCATGGCCAGGACCCCGAGCGCGGGCAGCACCGGGAGGCCGGGGGAGGAGACCGTCACGTCGAAGGCCCGCGCGACCACCGGGATCAGCTGCCCCGCGGCGATCGCGGCGAGCACGCCCGCCGCGCCGGTGACGAGGCCGGTGAGCGCGCCCTCGGCGGCCAGGGCCCGGCGGATCGGGCCGCGGCCGGCGCCGATCGCCCGCAGCAGGGCGAGCTGGCGCATCCGCTGGGCGAACACGATCCGGAACGTCGACGCGGCGACCAGCGTGGCGGCCACGACGGCCACCAGGATGAACAGCCCCACCGCGAGGAACAGGGTGTCGATCTCGGACACCGCCTCCTTCGCCTCGGCGGAGCGGACCTCGTCGCCGGTCCGCACGCCGGGCCGGGAGAACCCCTCGGGCGGCGCCGGTGCCGCTGCCAGGGCCGCCTCGGCCGCCGCGAGCACCCGGGCGGGGTCGGCGCCCGGGTCGAGGCGCGCTTCGATCCTGGACACCGTCGCATCCTGGCCGAGCGATACGACCGTGGCCGCCGGGGCGTACGCGCTGCTGCCGTAGTCGTCCCGGACGTCGACGATGCCGGTGACCGTCAGCTTCCGGGGGTCGATCGGCTTGCCGTCGTCGGAGTAGCCGGTGTAGTAGGTCAGGCGGGTGCCGGGCGTCAGGCCCATCCGCTTCGCGGTGCGCGGCGTGACCGCGATCTGGCCGGTCTTCGCCGGGTAGGTGCCCTCGCGCAGCCGGGTCAGGGCGAGCGGGCCGGTGCCCGGGTCGGCGGTGACGGCGAGAAAGTTGGTGCCGACCGTGCCGAAGCTCTCCGCGCGGCCCAGCGCCTCGGCGACGCCGGGCAGCGCCGCGACGGCCGTGACGTCCTGCTCGGTGATCAGGGAGGCGTTGCCGTTGCCGGCGGTGCCGACGACCAGGTCCACGGCGGCCGGGGTGCCGCTCAGGCTGTCGAGCACGGTCCGGTGGGTGATGTCGCGGGCGAGCACCGTCGCATAGACGACGAACGACGCGACGAGTACGGCCAGGCCGGTGAGCAGCAGCCGCGACGGGCGCCGCGCGATCGCGGCGAGCTGGGTCCGGAGCACGGTCATCGCGGCGCACCCACGCTCTGCAGGGCGTCGGCGACGGTCGCGCGGTCCGGCTGGTCCAGGTCGCCGGCGATCCGGCCGTCGGCCAGCAGCACGACCCGGTCGGCGTAGGCGGCGGCGCCGGGGTCGTGGGTCACCATCACGACGGTCTGGCCCAGCTCGCGTACCGAGTTGCGCAGGAACGTCAGCACCTCGGCGCCGGAGCGCGAGTCGAGGTTGCCGGTCGGCTCGTCGGCGAAGACCACCTCGGGGCGCGAGACCAGCGCGCGGGCCAGCGCGACCCGCTGCTGCTGCCCGCCGGAGAGCTCGCTCGGGCGGTGCGCGAGCCGGCCGGTGATGCCCAGCACGCCGGCCAGCTGGGCGAGGAGCCCGCGCTCGGGCTTCTTGCCGGCCAGGTCGAGCGGCAGCGTGATGTTCTGCTCGGCGGTCAGCTGCGGCAGCAGGTTGAACGACTGGAACACGAAGCCGATCCGGTCCCGGCGGACCTTGGTGAGCTTCTTGTCGCCGAGCCCGGTCAGGTCGGTGCCGCCGAGCAGGGCCTGGCCCGAGGTGGCCGTGTCCAGGCCGGCCAGACAGTGCATCAGCGTGGACTTGCCGGAGCCGGACGGCCCCATGATCGCCGTGAACCGGGCCCGGCCGAACCCGACGGTCACGCCGTCGAGCGCGCGGACGGCGGTGTCGCCCTGGCCGTAGACCTTGACGAGATCCACCGCGGCGACGGCCGTGTGACCGTCACCGGTGGGTTGCGCGAACATGGTGCCTCCTTGGTGTCCGAAGCTCGGAGGTTGAAGCCTGGCGGAGCCGATCGGCTGGGACATCCGGCCGCGGATCGAGTCGCGGATCTGTCTTTCGGCCGATGGAGAGGCCCCTGCCCGCGCTTACGCTGGGTCGCGATGGTCACGCACAACACACTGCTGCAGCGCGCCGGGCAAGCCGCCGCGCTCCTCGGCATGTCCTTCCTCGGCATGATCGACGTCCTGGCGGGCGGCATCACCGGCTCCGGCGCCGGGCTGGGCCTGCTGCGGGTGCTGTCGGCGATCGGCACCGCGGCGGTGTTCCTGCCCCGCCACAAGCAGGGGTCGAAGCTGCTGCCGCAGGTGGCCCTCGCCCTGGCGGTGTGGTCGCTGCTGCTGACGCTGGTCACCATGGCGCAGGGCAGCTACGGCAGCACCTACGGCTACGGCCTCGCCGAGGCCGCCGGGCTGCTGGCGGTCGTGTTCGTGGTCTGCCGCCGCGGCGACGTGCCGTGGGCGATCGGCGCGGTCCTGGCGCTCGGCATGGCCGTCGGGTTCCTGCCGCTGCGCGACAGCCTCGACTACTCCGCGATCGTGCTCGGCCTGATCCAGGGCCTGGCCGCCGCCGCCGCGATCGGCGCCGCGAGCTACCTGCGGCTGGGCGAGTCCAACCGCAGAAGAGCGATGGATTCCGTACGCGCGGAGCAGCGCGCCGAGTTCGCCCGCGACCTGCACGACTTCATCGCCCACCACGTGACCGGCATCGTGGTGCAGGCGCAGGGCGCGCGCTACATCGCCGAGCAGGACCCGAAGCGCGCCATGGAGGCCCTGGAGAAGATCGAGAGCGCGGGCGCCGAGACCATGGCGTCGATGCGGCGCATGGTCGGCGTGCTGCGCGACCCGGACGCCAGCCCCGACGCCCCGCTCGCGCCGCTGGCCGGGGTCGCCGAGCTCGGCCCGCTGATCGACCAGTTCAACGCCGTGGGCGGCCCCTACACCCGGCTGCACGTCGACGGCGACCCGGCCGGCCTGCCCGTCGAGGTCTCCACGTCGGCGTACCGGGTGGTGATGGAGGCGCTGACCAACATCCGCCGCCACGCCCGCGACGCCCGGGTGGCGGACGTATGGGTGCGGCGTACGAAAGGATGGCTGCTGGTCCGGGTCTCCAACGACGGACCGGCGCCCGGCGCCCCGGCCCATCACGGCGGGGGATACGGTCTCGTGGGCCTGACCGAGCGGGTCCGCGCGCTGGGCGGGCGGATCACGTCGGGCCCGGGCATCGAGGGCGGCTGGATCGTCGACGCGGCGCTCCCGGTCGAGCGGGAGAGCGCGTGGTGAGTGGTGGATCGGGAGTGACGTGACGCAGGGCAACGGGAAGATCCGGGTGCTGATCGCCGACGACCAGGCGATGGTCCGGACCGGCTTCGGCATGATCATCGGGGCGCAGCCCGACATGGAACTGGTCGGCGAGGCCGCCGACGGCGTCGAGGCGGTCGCCCTCGCCCGCAAGCTGCGGCCCGACGTGGCGCTCTTCGACATCCGGATGCCGCGCATGGACGGCCTCGAGGCGCTGCGGCTGCTCTCCGGCCCCGGCGTCACCGACCCGGTCAAGGTGGTCGTGGTCACCACGTTCGACCTCGACGAATACGTGCACCAGGCGCTGCGCAACGGCGCCGCGGGCTTCCTGCTCAAGGACTCCGGCCCGGCGCTGCTGGTCGAGGCGGTCCGCGCCGCGATGTCGGGCGATGCGCTGATCAGCCCCTCGATCACCGTACGGCTGCTCGAGCATCTCTCCCCGCCGGCGCCCTCGGGCGACGACGGCGGGCTGTCGCCGCGCGAGCTGGACGTCGTCAAGCTGGCCGCGCGTGGCATGACCAACGCGGAGATCGCCCAGCAGCTGTTCATCTCGGTGGGCACGGTCAAGACCCACCTCGGCAGCGTCCAGACCAAGCTCGGCGCCCGCAACCGCGTCGAGATCGCCGCCTGGGCGTGGGAGCGCCGCCTGGTCGGCTGACCATCGCACTTTTGCCCGGGCGCCGCGCCGGGGTGGGCTGAACCCTGCCGGTTCGGCCGCGGGACCGGGGCGTTCCGGCCGACGATGGCGCCCATGCGCCTTCCCATCGCCGCGGCCCTCGCGGCCGTGCTGCTCGCCGTCCCCGCCTCCGCCGCGCAGGCCGCGCCGCCGCCCGAGACCTGGTGGCAGGACGGCTACGGCGCCGGGCACACGTTCTACAACCCCACCGAATCCGTGATCAACTCCGCGACCGTCACGGCGCTCAGGACCCGGTGGGTCGTCACCCCGCCGGCGGACCCGGGCACCTGCCCGCTCGACCCGGTCGCCCCGATCGTCGCCGACGGCCGGATGTTCGTCCTCGAACCGGCCGGCAACCAGGTCGGCGCGTACGACACGGCGACCGGCCGCAAGCTGTGGACCTCGGCGGTCGGCACCCTCGAGG